>JBARIB010000756.1:0-5875 GCA_049799535.1 Allostellaceae bacterium
GCCCCGGCCTGCGGCCGCCAAGGCCGCGAGCAGCACGCCGGCGACACCGGTCAACGAGCCGTCGAGCGCCAATTCACCGAGCGCCATGTAACAGCCGAGATCGTCTGCCGGCAACGCCTCCATGACCGCCAGCAGACCGAGCGCGATCGGCAGATCGAAATGGCTGCCTTCTTTGACAACATCGGCGGGGGCGAGGTTGACGGTAATGCGCCTCGGCGGCAGTCCCAGCCCCAGCGAAGCAAGCGCCGCTCGCACCCGTTCACGCGACTCGGCAACCGCCTTGTCGGGCAATCCGACGACATTGAAGGCCGGCAGCCCGGAGGCGATCGTCACCTGGGTTTCGACTTCGATAACCTCGACACCGTGGAACGCGACTGTCCGAACCCGTGCGACCATACCCTGCCGAACCTACAAGCATCGGTTGAGTATAACGGCCCATAATCAACAAAGCCAGCCCCGACGGTCAGTAAGGGGTTGGATGAATTCTCGTTTCGTTCGCCAGCAGATGCTGCGGACTCTCGGCCGATCACAAATTTTTCGCGATCAGCAGCCGATCGGCATCCTGATTGCACCTAAAAGGAAGATAGAATGAGGTTTGGACGTTACACGCGCGACCTGAAGGGGAATTTCATCCAATGCGCATAGCGGTAGTCGGGACGGGATATGTGGGTCTGGTGTCGGGGGCGTGCTTTTCCGAGTTTGGGGTATGGGTGACCTGCGTCGATCAGGATTCGGATAAGATCGCTCGGCTCCAGCGCGGCGAGATCCCGATCTATGAGCCGGGACTAGAGGCGCTGGTCGCGGCGAACCGCTCGGCTGGGCGCCTCTCCTTCACGACCGAGCTGAAAACGGCGGTAACGGGGGCGGACGCCGTCTTTATCGCGGTCGGCACGCCGTCGCGGCGCGGTGACGGGCATGCCGATCTGAGCTATGTCTTTGCCGCGGCCGAGGCGATCGGCAGGGCCTTGGCTAAGGGTGATTCAGGCAGCTACACGGTAGTGGTGACCAAGTCGACCGTGCCGGTGGGGACCGGGCGCGAAGTCGCCGAGATCCTGTCACGGGCCTGCCCGAGCAATCGGTTCGACGTTGCATCAAACCCGGAGTTTCTGCGCGAGGGCTCGGCGATCGAGGATTTCATGCGTCCCGATCGGGTGGTAATCGGCGCCGACAGCGAGCGCGCGCGGGCGGTGATGCGTCAGCTCTACCGGCCGCTCTATCTTATCGAGACGCCGATGTTGTTTACCGACATCGCCACCGCCGAACTAATTAAATACGCGGCTAATGCCTTCCTCGCGACCAAGATCACCTTCATCAACGAGGTTGCCGATCTGTGCGAAGCGGTCGGAGCTGACGTCCAGGATGTCGCTAGAGGGATCGGGCTCGATGGTCGCATCGGCCGCAAGTTCCTGCATGCCGGGCCGGGCTTTGGCGGCTCATGCTTTCCAAAGGATTGTCGCGCCCTGGTGCGCACAGCCCGCGAAGCCGATGCGGCTCTGGCAATCGTCGAGACGGTGGTGGGGGTCAACGAAGAGCGCAAGCGCCGCATGGCCGACAAGATCATCGCGGCTTGCGGCGGCACGGTGGCCGGCCGGACCCTGGCCGTGCTCGGACTCACGTTCAAGCCCAACACCGATGACATGCGCGACGCCCCGAGTCTGGAAATCCTGCCGCGACTTGCCGCGGCGGGAGCGACGATCCGCGCCTTTGACCCGGAGGGGGTCGGCGAGGCCAAAAAACTGTTGCCCGAGGTCGTCTATTGCCGCGATGCCTATGAAGCGATGGCGGGCGCCGATGCGCTGGTGCTCCTGACCGAGTGGAACGAGTTCCGCGCCCTCGACCTCGTGCGCGTCGAACGGCTGCTCGCTCAGCCGCTGGTCATCGACCTACGCAACATTTATCAGCCAGCCGAGGTGGCGGCAGCCGGACTTGATTATGTCAGCATCGGCCGACCATCACCGCAGAGGGCCGCCTCAGCCGACAGCCGAGATCCTTTGCGAGCCATGGCCTCTTTCAGCAGGATCTCACGATGAGCTCGGTCAGGAAACGGGTTCTTGTCACCGGTGGCGCTGGGTTCCTTGGCTCGCATCTATGCGAACGCCTGGTCGCACAGGGCGACGACGTCCTGTGCGTCGATAATTACTTTACAGGGCGCAAGGATAACCTCGCTACTCTTTTGAGCGTGCCGCATTTCGAAGCAATGCGCCACGACATTACGCATCCCTTGTTTGTCGAGGCCGACGAGATCTATAACTTGGCCTGCCCAGCTTCACCGATCCATTATCAGTTCGATCCGGTGCAGACCACGAAGACCAGCGTGATTGGCGCGATCAACATGCTGGGCCTCGCCAAACGGCTCAAAGCAAAGATATTCCAAGCCTCGACTTCGGAGGTCTACGGCGACCCCGGCGTCCATCCGCAACCGGAAAGCTATCGCGGCAATGTCAACCCGATCGGTCCGCGAGCTTGCTACGATGAGGGTAAGCGCTGCGCCGAGACGCTGTTCTTCGATTATTTCCGACAGCATGGGCTCAAGATCCGCGTCGCGCGAATTTTCAACACCTATGGTCCGCGTATGCACCCCAATGACGGCCGCGTCGTCTCCAACTTCATTGTCCAGGCGCTGAAGGGAGCGCCGATCACCCTCTACGGTGACGGTAGTCAGACGCGCGCCTTCTGTTATGTCGACGATCTGATCGAGGGCTTTTTGAGGTTCATGGCCGCCCCCGACGAGGTCACCGGCCCAATGAACCTCGGCAATCCGGTCGAGACCTCGGTGGCTGAACTCGCCGATACGATCATTGCAATGACCGGATCCCGTTCCCGGATCACGTGCCGGCCTTTACCCATAGACGACCCTGTACAACGCTGCCCCGACATCAGTGAAGCGAAAAGGATTCTCGGCTGGCAACCCGGGACGCCGCTCAAGGAGGGCCTGGCGCGCACAATCGAATATTTCGACAGGCTACTGAGCAAACATAGCGAGTTGGAGCTCGCAGCCTCTTAATGCCGTCTTAACTAACAGGTACTTGGTGAAAATCCTGGTGTTTGGCGGCACTGGTCAGATTGGCCGCGAGGTTTGTCGTGCAGCTTGGCCGGCCTCTGCCCAGCTCGTCGTCTTGGACCGGAACGGATGCGACATCACCCGGCCTGCGGCGGTCGGCACCGTAATCGCGCGGCAACGACCGGACCTGGTCATCAACCTCGCGGCTTATACCGCAGTCGACCGTGCCGAAAGCGAGCCTGATACGGCATGGGCAGTGAATTGTGCGGGCGCCGCACACATCGCCGCCATATGCGGCGAAAACGGGGCACCGCTTGTCCATCTCTCGACCGATTACGTATTCAACGGGCGCAAGACCGGCGCATATACGGAACGCGCTCCAGTCGATCCTCTCAATGTCTATGGGCGCAGCAAGGAGGCTGGCGAGCGAGCGGTGCGGGCTGCCGTGCCACATCACATCATCCTTCGCACCTCTTGGGTTTACGGAGCGTATGGCAGCAACTTCGTGAAGACCATTCTGCGGCTGGCCAGCGAGAGGCCCGTTTTGCGGGTTGTCGCCGACCAATACGGTTGTCCCACTGCCGCTGCGGATATTGCTTCGGCATTGGTCGTGGTCGCCCGACGGATCGCGCACGCCAGAATGGACTGGGGCACTTTTCATTTCGCCGGCGCTGGCAGTACCACCTGGCACGCATTTGCCGACGTGATTATCGACTTAGCGGGTCAACTCGGGGCATGGTCGCAGCGGCCCAGACCTCATGTAGAACCGATTACGACCGATCAATATCCAACGCCAGCGCGACGACCGATGAATTCGGTGCTCGATTGCGAGAAAATTGCAACATTTGGGATCCCGCCGTCGCCGTGGCGGTCGAGCCTTGGCGCGGTAGTCCGCGAGTTGCTTAGGGAAGCAAGCCGATGAAGGGGATTATACTGGCCGGCGGCCACGGTACTCGGCTCTATCCGGCGACATTGGCGGTCAGCAAACAGCTGTTGCCCGTTTACGACAAACCAATGATCTATTACCCGCTGACGACTTTGATGTTGGCGGGGATTCGCGACATTTTGGTCATTGCTGCACCGCTGGAGTTGCCCCGTTTCGCCAGATTGCTGCGCGACGGCGGACAATGGGGAATTTCGCTCCAATATGCCGAGCAGGAACGCCCGGATGGGTTGGCGCAGGCCCTGATCATTGGGCGAAGGTTCATTGGCGACGGCGAGGTCGCACTGGTCCTCGGCGACAACATTTTTTATGGCGACAGCCTTCCTGCGATATTGCGACAAGCTGCCGCCCCGCGTGAGGGTGCCAGGATCTTCGCATATCAGGTGCGACACCCCGAATCCTACGGTGTGGTGGAGTTCAACGCCGAGGGCGAGCCCGTAGGCATCATCGAAAAGCCGCGGCTAACCCCCTCGCGCTGGGCCGTTACCGGACTTTATTTCTACGACAACTCGGCTCCCGAAATCGCCAAGTCTTTAAAACCCTCAGCCCGTGGCGAATTGGAGATTACTGATCTGAACAATGTTTATTTGTCTCGCCGGATCCTTACGGTAGAACGCCTGGGACGCGGACTTGCCTGGTTCGATACGGGCACTCACGATTCGCTGCTGGAAGCGTCCGAGTTCGTCCGCACGATCGAACTGCGCCAAGGGTTGAAAATTGCCTGCATCGAGGAGGTGGCCTATCGGATGGGCTATATCGGCGCCGAGCAGTTGCTCAGTCTTGCCAGGGAGCTCGGCAGCAGCGGATATGGCGGATATCTCGAGCGGCTGGTAAATGACCCTTGGTAGCGCAAGCCATCAGATAATTTTGCGCTCTCGCAGTTCGTCCAGTACGCGCTCGGCCGCCATTTCCGGCGTCGTCCCGATCGTCGGTAATCGGATTTCAGGTGTTTCAGGTGCCTCGTACGGTGAGTCGAGACCGGTGAAATGCTCAAGGCGCCCGGCTCTCGCTTTAGCGTAGAGGCCTTTGGGATCTCTGCGCATGCATTCGTCGAGCGGCGTATCGACGAACACTTCGAGGAAGGCTGTGGGGGAAATCAGCTCACGTGCCATTCGGCGCTCGGCGCGGAACGGCGATATGAATGAGCAGATCACAATCAGCCCGGCCTCACTCATCAGCTTCGCCACCTCGCTGACCCGCCTGATGTTTTCGACTCGGTCTGCGTCAGTGAAACCAAGATCGCGGTTGAGGCCATGACGAAGGTTATCGCCGTCGAGCAGCATCGTGTGGCGGCCGTGGGCGAGCAACTTCCTCTCAAGGATATCGGCGATCGTCGATTTTCCTGCGCCCGACAGTCCGGTGAGCCACAATACCGCGGGAGACTGCTCTTTTAGCGCAGCTCGCTGCTCGCGACTGACAGTCAGCGCCTGCCAGTGAATATTGCTCGCTCGGCGCAGTCCGAAAGCGATCAATCCGGCTCCGGCCGTTTCGTTCGTGAAGCGGTCGATAAGGATAAAGGCGCCGGTATCCCGATTAGACGCATATGAGTCGAAGGCCACGGGAACCGCGGTCGACAAATTGCAGAAGCCGATCTCGTTCAAACCCAGCGTCTTGTCCGCCAAATGCGCCAGCGTATTGATGTCAACCCGGTGCTTCAGCGCGGTAATTGTGGCGGGCACTGTGCGGGTGCCGAGCTTCAACAGATAGGAGCGTCCGGGGACGAGCGGTTGATCGCTCATCCAAATCATATGCGCAGCGAACTGGTCGACGAATTCGGGCGGCTCAAGAGGGTCTGCAAGCAAATCGCCGCGGGCGATATCGATATCGGTGTCAAGAATTAGTGTAACAGCATCGCCCTCCTCGGCACGCTCGAGCGCGCCGTCGAAGGTTACGATCTCTTTGAGCTTTGCGCAGCGGCCGGACCCCGACAC
>JBARIB010000757.1:0-9685 GCA_049799535.1 Allostellaceae bacterium
TTTCTGTCTGGGCTTTCCGGATTCGGCATTGGACCACAGTAATACGGTAGTCGCCGAGGCGCGGAGGCTGGCTCATCCGCCGACTTTGACTGTGAGCCTCTCGACCGACGCCAGGCTGCTTTCACTAACCGGAGATTACGCGGCGTTGGATCAGCGGGCGGACCAGCTGATAGAGGTGGCGACCGAGCAAGGCTTTCAACTGTACCGCGTGCTTGGGACTATTTATCGCGGGTGGGTCAAGGTTAACACCGGCGATGTGCCCGCGGGCGTATCTCTACTGCGCAGCGGTTCGAACGCTTATAGCGCCACGGGTGCCCAGACTCGAATTTGCTACCATACCGCCCTTCTCGCAAAGGCTTGTGAGATCGCAGGGCAAGTCGACGAGGCGCTGAGTCATTTTGATAATGCCTTGCAGCTCGCTGAAGCCGTTGGCGAGCGCTGGTTCATGGCGGAGCTTTACCGGCACAAGGGCGAGTTGATGATCCGGCAAGGAGATTCCGAAGCCGCCGAGAAGTTCTATCGCAAGGCCATTGGGATCGCCGAGAAACAGGAAGCGAAACTTTGGGAATTGCGCGCTGCCATGAGCCTCGCGCGGCTGTGGGGCATACAAGGCCGCCGTGGCGAGGCCCGTGACCTCCTCGCCCCAATCTACGACCGGTTCACTGAGGGCTTCGACTCACCAGATCTAATGGGAGCAAAGGCTCTGCTAAACGAGCTCAGCTAGTATGCGGACGGCTCAAGAACTGCGATGCTTGATTGTTGGTGCGGCAGCGCCTCTGGGCCCACGTTCAGGAGGTCGTGCATCGCGTTCTCACTGCGTGGGTGGAAGGCGCCACAGGTCGAACACGCCACGCTTGCTCTCAATGTTCACCCAACAAATGCAAGCAGATTGCGCGGGCCTTGCTACTTCGTACGGCAGCAACCAAGAAGTTGAAAGACGCGCTTGCCATGAATACAAGAATCATTAGAGTGGTGGCTGGAAATCAGCTCGCCCTACCTTTATTCGCGGGTCAGGGCTTGGGTCTGCACCGGAGGTAACGATGGGATACGCTATAACCACTGGAACTCGGCACGTGGTCGCAGCTTGCAACCTGGGCCGGCAAAAACTCGAACAGATCGCCGACATTTTGGGGATCGCGCAGGCTGATCGCGATGACCTTCTGTTCGGCGGCGTGTCAATCCACATTTATGCCAGCGCCGTGCCAACACCGGGCACCCCGCCAACACCGGGCACCCCGCCAACGCCACCGGGCGGAGGCAGACGTTAACTTAAATGATCGCGAGAAGCCTTCCGGTAGATGTTAAGCGTACCTCCGCATTGCGGCGGATGCCGCCGTTCGACGAGGTGCGACTCCGTCCGGAACGCGCGGACGAGGGTGACGTGTGCGCGTTCGAATTACCGCCCGAATCCATGCCGATTACGGTGGAGTCGCCTAGCGGCCGCATGATGGTGATTGCACCCGGGGACGTCTTTCTCGCGACGCCGGGGTATCGTGAGGCGAGGCTGTGGGCGGTTGGCAGCATTCCCTCTGGCGGGCTCGTCCCGGGCGGCGATTATTGGGTGCTTTCTGATTCCGGGGTGGTCGGTGAACTGATCAGCTTCTCACCCTTTGAAATGGGGCATCTCGGGCGCGTGCGTTATCTTGGGGTAGTGTGCGGGCACCGCGGCGAGACACTGAATATTCGGCAATTCAGTGTGACCGGCGCCGGCGGCGCAGACCATAATGCGCCTCTGTATCTGATACTCGGAACCTCCGGCGAGGTCGGCAAGACCACCGCCGGGATCGCTGTGTTGCGCTCGTTGCTCATGAAAGGCCATGCGACCGTAGTAGCCCTGAAAGCGAGCGGGACCTCATCGTTCATGGAGATAGCGAGATATCTGGATTTTGGCGCGAAGCAGGCTTTCGATTGCATCGATTTCGGCTTCCCGACCACCTACCCTTCGGGTCGCGAAGAGATCAGCGACGTCTTCACTAGAGAGGTCGATTTCTGTCTCTCGCTGCCGGCTGACGCTCTGGTGGTGGAATGTGCCGGCGATCCGGTCTCTGCCAATGCGCCCGAACTCCTCGCATGTTTGAAAGCGCGCCGCAGCGAGATCAAGATAATCCTTGCCGCTGCGGACGCGCTCGGGGCGATGGGCGCGAAGCACGCGCTTGCGGAAATCGGGCTTAAAATTAGCTTGATAACCGGGCCCTGCACCGACACGTCCGTCCTGCGCGAACGGACCGAGGCGTTGTGCGGCATCCCCGCGATAAACCTGTTCCGCAGCCCGGACGGCGGAACGCAATCGGAGTTGCCGGGTATCGCCGCTCCGGCGTGATCAGCCGCTGGATAGACCCGCGAGCTGCTCGCGCGAATCTGCGGGTTCGACACGCCCGATCTTAAAAAGGCAAAAGCGCTGCTCGATGAATTTGGTAGAGGCGCTGACTTGACACAGGGCCCAGTGCGAATCGCCTTTCTTGTGCTAACCGTGCTGACCGCAGTTGCACCCAGCAGAGCCGAAGCGGCCGGCTCGGGAAACTCCGTTCACGATCGGCTGCTAGCGTTGCCGCCGGCCGAGCAAGCAAAAGCGATCGGACGGAATATCGGGCAGGGTTGCGTCGGCGCATCAGCGTTCCCGATGGGAGTTGTCAACACCGACAAATGGAAGGCTCTTGCTTATTGGAGCGTGCGCTGCAAAGACGGCAGAAGCTTTGCCATCCAGATCGCACCCAATGCCGAGACCTTCGTGATTGATTGCCGGGTGCTGAAGGCGAACGGCAAAGAATGCTTCAAGAAGTTCTGAACGGATAAGCCGCCGTCACCAGCGCAGCGGCTGGCGGCAGACCGAGTACCATAGGCCAAGGTTCTCCTCGCGCCACTTTGGGTCGGCACAGTCTTTTTTAAGTATTGCGGCGGACGCCGTCGGATCGGAAGGCGGCAGCGGCGCCGAACTCGAGCATGCTGCCAAAGTCATTATGACGACAGCGAGGATTGCCGATCGCACCAGCGCGCCTCCTTTCTATTGGGCCAACTGCGCGCCCGAGATCCTCGGCTTCGAAGCCGGGGATTGCAATCTCGGAGTAACATGCAATTCCGGGCTTGGTTCCGATCCGGCACCGGTTTTGCCAAGAGCGCCCATTCGATGTAATTTCGAATGCGATCAGTATGCATCGATCGCCAGCGACGAAGGGACGGGCGGAGCATTTTATGAAGAACGACAACAGGCCGCGAAATTATCGGAAGGACACCCTCCTCGCCCATCTCGGACGACATCCGGAAGACAACAACGGGGCCGTCAATCCCCCAGTTTATCACGCCTCAACGATCCTCTCGTCGAATATGGCCGAATGGGAGGCCAAGCGGGACCCCGACAAGCGATTTGACATCGTCCGCTACGGTCTCCTCGGCACGCCGACGACTTTCGCATTGGAGGAGGCGATTGCGGCCATCGAGGGCGGCTACCGCGCAATGCTGATGTCCTCGGGCCTTGCCGCGATCACGGCGCCGCTGCAGGCCTGTCTTAAATGCGGCGATCACCTGCTCATGGTCGATTCCTGCTACGGCCCGGCGCGCAACTTCTGCGAACGGGTGCTGACCCGCTGCGGGGTCGAGACCACCTATTACGACCCGCTGATCGGCGGCGACATCGCCCGCCTGATGCGCCCCAATACCCGGGTGGTTTATCTCGAATCACCGGGTTCGCTGACCTTCGAGGTGCAGGATGTGCCGGCGATCGCCGCTGTCGCGCATGAGCTTGGCGCCAAGGTCCTGATGGACAATACTTGGGCCTCACCCTACCTGTTTCCGTCGTTCAAGCACGGCGTCGACGTTTCGATCCATGCGGCGACCAAATATATCGTCGGCCACTCCGACGTGATCCTTGGGGCCGTGATTACCAACGAGCACATGTATCTGCCGGTGCGCACAATGGCGGCCGATCTCGGCCATTGCGCTGCGCCGGACGACGCTTATTTCGCGTTGCGTGGGCTGCGCACCTTGTCCGTCCGGCTAGAGCGGCACGAAAAGAACGCGCTCGCCGTGGCGCGCTGGCTGCAAACCCGTCCAGAGGTCTCGCGCGTGCTGTACCCCGCTCTGCCGGAAGACCCCGGGCATGAGCTGTGGAAACGCGATTTTCTCGGCGCCAGCGGATTGTTCGGTGTCGTGCTCAAGCCGGCACAGAAGGCGGCCGTATATGCGATGATCGATGCGCTCGATCTCTTTGGCATCGGCTCCAGCTGGGGCGGTTACGAGAGCCTCATTCTGCCGACCAATCCCGAGCGCGGCCGCACCGCCACGCGCTGGGCCGCCGAAGGCCCGACCTTGCGACTGCATATCGGACTCGAAGATCCGCAGGATCTGATCGAGGACCTCGAACGCGGCTTCTATCAGCTGGGCGCCGTCGCCGCGGCTGCCTAACCGATATTCATGACTACTTTGCCGAAGATGTGATTAGGCAACCCCGAACCGCCTGATCGCCTCTTCGTTGAGTTTGAGGCCGAGGCCGGGCCCGGTGGGCATCGCGAGCTCACCATTGACTGGCACCGGGACTTCTTCCCAAAGATGAAAGAGGCGCGGCATATATTCGACCGTAAGCCCGTTGGGTACCGCGCCGACCAGGTGAACATGGATCTCCGGAACGCCGTGGCTGACGACCGGCAGATTGAAGGCCTCGGCCATGCCGGCGATCTTGAGCCACGGCGTGATCCCGCCGGAGCGCACTTGGTCGATCATCACGATATCGACCGAGCGGGCTTCCAGCATGTGGCGGAACGGCACAATGCCGTAGAGATACTCGCCGCCGGCGATCGGAGTGGCCAGCGCCGCCGCCACGCGGGCGAGGCCGGCATAGTCGTCGTGAACGGTGACGTCCTCGAGCCAATAAAGGCCGACTCCGGCCTCTTCGACGCGCTTGCCGATGTCGATCGCCTGCTCGACGCGCCAGCGCTGGTTGATGTCGCACATCAAATCCATGTTCGGACTGACCGCCTCGCGAATGAGACGGGCCTGCTCGACTTCACGCGCGGGTGACGTAACGCCCGGGAGCCCAAGCTGCATCTTGGCCTGACGATGGCCCTTTTCGCGCAGTCGCCCGGCTGCGGTGATCGCCTCTTCAAGTTTGAGCCCGCGCCGCAACGCGCCGCTGGCATAGGTCGCGATACGGTCGCGGCCGCCGCCGAGCAATTTCCATAGCGGCAAGCCGAGCGCCCTGCCCTTGATATCCCACAACGCGACGTCGATCGCCGACAGCGCCATCGTAAAGATCCCGGCAGGGCCGGAACCACCGGCCGCGGCGCGCAGTTTCGCGGCCACAAGCTCGGTGCGCAGCGGATCCTCGCCGATCGCGAGCGCCGCAAGTTCGTCGACCGCGCGCTTCAGGCTGCCGGTCAATGCGCCACCGAAATAAGTCACGCCGATGCCTTCTACTCCGTCATCGGTGCGCATACGCAATATGACGATCGGGTTCTTGGCATTCGGGTTTTCCGAAAAACCGCCAAGCGGCTCGTCATTCGGCAATGCGACGATTTGCGTATGAACGCTTGCAATTTTCATCAGACCACTCTCCAAGCCGGAAAAACCGGAGGCTCACCAGAGATATGCAAAGATAACCGTGGTCATCGGGTTCGGTCTACCTGGCCTGCAGTCAGTTGCGCCTGGATTTGATCGTCAGCATTCCCGTCGCTTTGACGCGGGGATTGTTCCGCCCACCGCCGCGTATCTATGCGCGGAGCCATCGCGCCAGACTCTTTCACCGATAATGGCTCCTTGTGTGAGCCATATTTGACGGAGGTCTTCCCGTGAGAAAGCTGTTGCTTGCCGCCGTGGTGGCGACAACTCCTGCGATCGCGATTCCGACCGTTGCCGCCTTTGCCCAACAGGCTGGCGCCCCACCTGCCCCGGCGGCCTCGACCGGTGAGCACAGTGGCCAAGAGCGCGGTGGCCCAGGACCTTGGATGCGCGGCGAGGGTGGTGGGGGAATGCACCGCTGGGGAGGCATGAGGCACGGAATGATCATGCGCCGTGACCCGCAGGAACGGTGCACCGACCGGTTGGCATGGCGGGCCGCGATGCGCGCCTACACCGAAGTGAAGCTCAACTTGACGCCTGAGCAGCGCCCGTTATGGGACAGGCTGCAGAACATTGCACAGACCGGAGAACAGAAGGAGCGCCAGCTCTGCTCATCCTTGAAATCAGGCGGAGAGGCGACGATGCTCGACCGGCTGGACCGGATGCAGCAGTTCATGTCGACGCGGCTCGAGACGTTGCAAGCAGCCAAGCCAGCCGTCCAAGCGCTCTACCAATCTCTATCGCCCGAGCAGCGCACGATCTTCGATCATCCCTTCCGTCGATAATCCGCGCTCAATGCGACATCAATACTGGTACCGTCATGCTGCGCAGCACTGCGCGCGTCGCGCCGCCGAGTAAGACCTCGCGAACCCGGGAATGGCCGTAGGCGCCCATCACCAACAGGTCGGCGCCGAGATCCGCGATGCGCGACAATAATATCTCGCCGACCGGGATGTCCGCCGACACCGTGCGCTCGATTTCGGCTTTGACGCCATGGCGCGCCAAATGCAGCGAGATGTCCGCACCGGGAAGCTCGCCGTGACCCTCCGGCCCCTCCCGCGGGTCGATCATAAGCACAGTGACCAGTTCGGCTGAGACCAGCAGCGGCATAGCATCATTGACGGCGCGGGCAGCCTCGCGGGTGGCGTTCCATCCGATCACGACCCTTCGCCCGAGATTCTCGAAATGCCCGGCGTATGGGATGATCAATACCGGGCATCCGGAAGCGAGCGTAACCCGTTCCGGGCGCGGCCGGATCATATCGGCTTCGCTGCGATCGGGATCGAGCTGGCCGAGGATCGCCAGGTCCGCATAGCGGGCGTGCAGTGCCGGATCGGCTTCGGGGCCGTCGGGAACCAATCGCCACTCCGCCGAGACGCCGCGAAGGCCGGCGATATGCTCAAACTGCTCACGGACCTGGTCGGCCGCAGCCCGAGCTCTCTCACGCAACTCCGTAAAGAACGGGTCGAGAAGCGCGGGGTCGTAATAACCAAGCTCCCGCGGACGCTCCGGGATCGGCAGCGGATAAAGGCCGACGAGATGCGCTCCAAGGCGCTCGGCGAGCGCCGCCGCCAATTCGACGCGGCCGCGCGCCGGCGGATCGGAATCGACCACGACCATCAGATCCTTGTAGCTCATCGGCGTCTTCTCCTCCTGCCAAGCGGCGTAGGAATTTCTCGTGGGCCGGGCGATCCCGCCTTGATTTCGATCAATCGTGGCGACGCGGCAAGCCCGAAGCGATTTCCGGTTTCAATAGGCATTCGGAATCCGGCGACATCATCGCCTGATGCGAAACGCCGGGCTCACGCCGGACGTCGAATGTTTGTGTGGGCCGCGCGGGTTCGCCGGAAAGCAAAACGTCGAGCACGGTTGCTTCGCCGGTCAGCGTTTCCGAGCCCTCGCCGCCGAGCCATCGCGACGCTAATAGCCGCCACAGCGAACGCATCGACCTGCCCTCCGGGGCTGTGGCGGCGCCGTCATGGACGACGAAGCGGGCCGGAATGTGGCGCCCCTGGCCGATTATGGTATCAGACAAGCTCCACATCCGATTTCTGCCCTCAGGGTATCGCCATGGCGCTACTGTTCCGTTCCTCCGTCGATTCCGAGGCACGCTGGAAACCACAGCTCGCCCGCCTAATGCCCGAGCTCGAGGTGCGCATTTGGCCGGAGATCGGCGACCCGCCAGAGATCGAGTACGCGCTCGTCTGGCGGCCCGAACCGGGTCTTTTGGCGTCGCTGCCTCACCTCAAGCTGATCCTCTCGCTGGGCGCCGGGGTCGATCACATCCTGTGCGACCCATATCTGCCGTGGCACGTCCCTATCGTTCGCCTCGTCGACCCTTACATGACCGATGCGATGAGCGAATACGTGGTCCTGCAGGTATTGCGGCTGCACCGGCAGGACCTCGACTACCGCACGCAGCAGGAGGCCGGCATCTGGCGCGAGTTCGACCAGAAGAACGCGGCGGAGCGCCGCATCGGAATTCTCGGTTTTGGTGAGCTGGGCCAGAACGCGGCGCGCAAGCTCCAGAGCCTCGGTTTCGATGTGGTACTCTGGAGCCGAACCGAAAAGACCGTTGAAGGGCTGGTGGGTTATGCCGGCGAGGCCGGCTTTGCGGCGCTGCTGTCGCGCAGCGAAATCCTCGTCTGCCTACTGCCCCTCACCGCCGAGACCGAGGGGATCCTCAACAGCACCAGCTTGGCGAGATTGCCGAAGCGGGCGGCGCTGATCAACGCCGCTCGCGGCGGCCATCTGGTCGAGGAGGATCTGCTCTCGGCGCTCGCTTGCGGCCAACTCTCGGGCGCGGTGCTCGATGTCTTCCGCGACGAGCCGCTCCCCGCCGGCCATCCATTCTGGCACCACCCGCACATTGTCATCACGCCGCACATCGCCGCCGCCACCCACCCGCCGACTGCCGCGCCGATCATCCTCGACAACATCCGCCGCTTCGAGCAAGGCCGTCCGCTGCTGCACCAGATCGACCCGGCTCAAGGGTATTGAGGGGCACGGTTAGCTAACCATATGACTAAGCCAAGGTGATTCATGGACGAAACGGTTTCGGTTCACGCCGCCAAAACCCTTCTGTCGCAGCTTCTCTCCCGCGTCGAAGCCGGGGAGGTCATCACAATCGCTCGTGGTCGTATTCCGGTGGCCAAATTGGTCCCAGTCGTTCCAAAGGCCAAACGGGAATTTGGCGCAATGCGCGGAAAGATCAGCATTGGCCCGGAATTTTTCGAGCCCTTGCCCGAGACCGAGCTCCATCGCTGGGACCAGTGATCGCCGACTTAGTTGCCGTCTCGAAGGAAGCCGTGTTTCGATTCGTTACGGGGTCCGCCCCGCTTGCTAGGCCAGCGCAGATTCCGATCAGGGTCAAATCGTCATTGCGAGCGGAGCGACGCAATCTTGGGCCGCTGAGCGCTCGATCGGTCGGATTGCTTCGTCGCCCAAGGCGCTCCTCGCAATGACAGCGTGCCGATTTGGTCGAGATCTGAGCTAACCGAACCGTTGGGCGATGTGGGCGTAGAGGGCGCGCAATGCGGTGGCCTCGGCGCCTTCGGGACGGCCGGGGCGGCTCTGCGGGTTCCACGCCATCACGTCGAGATGGGCCCAGCGAATGCCGGGCTCGACGAATTCCTGCAGATAGAGCGCGGCCGTGATCGCGCCGGCATGCGGCGATTCCGAGACGTTGTTGATATCGGCCACCTTGCTGTCGATCATCTTGCGGTAGGGGCGCCATAGCGGCATCCGCCACATCGGGTCTTCTTCCGCTTCGGCGGCTTCGAGCAAGCTTCGGGCGAGCGCATCATCATTGCAGAAGAGGGCGGCCAATTCCGGGCCGAGCGCCACCCGCGCCGCTCCCGTCAGGGTCGCCATGTCGATGAGTAATTCCGGATTTTCGGTCGAGGCATCGGCCAATGCATCGCAGAGAATCAAGCGGCCCTCGGCATCGGTGTTGCCGATCTCGACCGTCAGCTCCTTGCGGGTGCGCACGATGTCGAGCGGGCGCATCGCATTGCCCGAGACAGAGTTTTCGACACAGGGCAAGAGCACCCGCAGGCGCACCGGCAGCCCCGCATCCATAATCGCCTGCGCAAGGCCCAGCACGATCGCCGCGCCGGCCATGTCCTTCTTCATCAGC
>JBARIB010000758.1:0-1584 GCA_049799535.1 Allostellaceae bacterium
GGGCAGCGCGCGCCAGGCGCTGCTGTGGTTCAACGAACACGGCCTCAAGCTGCCCGCGAAGCAGAGCAACGGTGAAGTCGAATGGCGCAGACCCCGTTATGCCAGCATCCATCGGATGATCAGCAACCCGATCTATGGCGGTGCCTACGCCTATGGAAAGACCAGCGTCACCGTGCACTACGACGGGGTCATGGCCTGTGCCCGGAGCCGACGCAAGCCGCGCGAGGAATGGCTAGCATTGCGCCCGGGCACACATGAGGGCTATGTCGACTGGGAGCGCTCGGAGGCGATCCGCAGGATGGTCAGCGATAACATCCCGAACAGCCGGCATCACGGCGCCGCCAAGCACGGTGACGCGCTGCTTGCTGGTCTGATCAGATGTCACCGCTGTGGGCGCAAGCTCACGATCCGCTATACCGGCACAAAGCACAATATTCCTCGTTACAGCTGCAGCCGGGGCTGGCTCGACAATGGTGAGCCGCGTTGCATCGCCTTCGGCGGCTTGCGAGTGGACGATGCCATTGAGGCGGCGATCCTGAAAGTTGTTGAGCCCAGCGCCATTACCGCAGCAATCGAAGCCGACGCGCAGGAAGCGACGCGTCGTGACGAGGTCCGCGACGCCTTGATCCGGGACCTGGAAGCGATGTGCTACGCCGCCGATCGCGCCTTCCGGCAATACGACGCGGCCGATCCCGCCAATCGCCTGGTGGCGGCAGAGCTGGAACTGCGGTGGAACCGGGCATTGACACGTGTCAGCGAGATGGAGGCGCGCATTGCCGCTCACGATAGGGCGGCGCCGCCTCGGTCGGAGCTCTCAGCGGTGTCTTTCGTGACCCTGGCCGATGACTTGCAAACGGTCTGGCAAGCGCCGACGACCGATGCGCGGCTGAAGAAACGGATCGTCCGCGCGGTGATCAAGGAGGTGGTCGCCGATATCGACGCCGAGGCCGGCGAGATCATCCTGCTGCTCCACTGGATGGGTGGGATTCACACGGAGTTGCGCCTGCCCAGACGTCGACGTGGGCAGCGCAACAGTACCTCACAAGATATCGTCACCGCCGTTCGACAGCTCGTCCTCATCGCCAATGATGAACTGATCGCCGGCATTCTCAATCGCAACAAGCTGACCACGGGCCGTGGCAATCGCTGGACCCGGGAACGAGTGACGGCGCTGCGGTCGCATCACAAGATCCCAGTCTATTGTCCGTCCGAGCAAGAGCCGTGGCTCAATCTGAGCAAGGCCGCAGCGTATCTGCAGATCAGTTCCAAGACGTTGCGCTTGGCCGCCGAGTGCGGAGAAATCGACGCGCTACACCCCTTGCCGGACGGACCTTGGATCTTCAGCCGCGTTGTCCTCGACAGCACCGCGGCGAAAGCGCTGGCCCATCGCGCCCGGACCCGCGCAAAACACCCCTCGGGACCGCATCCTGATCAACAAAATCTTTTTTCTTCAATGGCATAGAGAGATGGGTGTGATGAAGCGGGGTTGTATTCGGTGATCCACGCATCAAGGTCGGTCTGCAGCACGTCGATCGAGCGATAGATCTTTTTTGCGAAACGCCACCCTATAGAATTCGTCAAGCA
>JBARIB010000759.1:0-19760 GCA_049799535.1 Allostellaceae bacterium
GCGAGAACGCCGGCAAGTTCTACGGATTGATGAACTAGCCGCCACAGCGGGGTGCGGCACCGCCGCCGCACCCCGCCATCGGACCGGGTGCACTCTGCGTACCCGGCCCTGCCCGGGTTTCTGTCCGGCGCCTGCTGCCACCTGTTTCTGCTGAAAAGAGCAAGCAGGCGCCGGCACTTTATTTAAGGATTTCAGGTCGCTCAGGGCGTGCCTGGGACTTTGTTCAGCAAATGCAGGAAGAGCCCGGCGGCAAGCGGTGCGCACGGCCCGTCTTCGACGACGATCTGGCCTGCGCGAGCGATCTCGAACTTGCTGAGAACGCCGGCCGGAGCGGTCCCGACGACCGGCTCCAGAGCTTTGAAGCAAGCCGCCCCCGCCGTGTCGCCGGCGTTCGCGGCGATGACGGCTGCCGTCGAGGCGTCCATTTCGACCTTCTGCTGGACCAGGGAGCACCCGGTGACGGCGCAAAGGATTGCTAAGAAATTGACGAATTTAAATAACATCGGACCTTCCAAAATCTGATTGGGCCGCCCCCGGTAAGAGAAGCCCTGGCCGTGGTGCCCGTGGCAACGAATATAATGCTATCCTAGCACATTAATGCGAAAACATCAATGATCCTGGTGAACCGGTTGGGCACGCGAGCAGCGCTGACCAAATTTCTAGTTCCTCGTATGCGAGATCGTCATTCCCGGGGCGGCCCCAAGGCCGGCCAGGACCCTATGAACGCAACAAACCCAACTTCCCGAGCACCGAACTGAAGCTCGGGCAGGAGTTCCGTTCGACGACGATTTTCCGCTTCGCGACCGAGAACCCGCTGCCGCCCCTGCCGCACTGAGTCAGGACAGCTTTTTCGTCATGTAGAACCGCGTATGACCAGGCGGCTCGCAATCGATGCGGGCAGCGACTTCCCAGCCCTGTTTCAGATAAAAACCCGGCGCCTGAAAATGGATGGTCGACAACACCGCACGCGTGCAGCCGCGCCGCCGTGCTTCGTCTTCTGCGATGGCAAGGATTCGGCTACCAAGACGGTTGCGCCGCAGGCCTTCCGGCAAAAAGAACTGGTCCACTCGCAGCAGGCCGAGCGATGTGCGCCCGAGCAGCCCGCCGGCTACTGCCTTGGTCTGCGGATCGCGAACCAGGATGCCGAGCGAGCGCCAATCCGAATAACCGGCCTGCGCCTCATTAAAGGCGCGCAATCCACCGGCGATCACCTCGACCGCGTCGGCGTCGGGTGCATCGGTCAGTGCTACCGTCGTCTCGGCATCCTTGCCCACGGCATCTCCTCTTATGAACACCGGCCTCGCCCGATGATCACCGGCCGGCTGTGACAGGCATCACAATGTAAAATTGGCAATTAAGGACTCAGCAGCGCTCGAGCAATCGTCTCCCATTCCTCCTTAAGCGGCGCGGTCGAGGGCGCTTTGCCGGCGCGGCTATACCAGCCTCCGGCGTTCCTCAGATCGCCTTCGACGCGATGCAGGTAGGCATGCGCCCAGGCGCCTTCGGCGCCGGGTTGCTACTGCGCGCATTGATGCGCCTTATGCCAGTCGCCCTTGGCCTCCCACCACAGGGCCTGCGCTGCAGGGCTCAGCCCCTCGGGCGGCGCCTTTTGTGACAGCGAGTTCTTATAGGTCTCGAAATCCATCTCGTTTCTCCTTTTTCCGGTGAATCGAAAGCATATAGCAGATTGGTTCACGCGAGCAGGCGATCGAGGTTGTCGCGCAGCCGGTAGTAGCCGCCGACAGCTGGCAGAAACCACGGATTGCCGGAGTAGAGCGGGTGATCGGGAAATTCCGCCCTGTCGAAACTGCAGCCGTAGTTGGCGGCACCGGCGATCTTCCGCGCCGTCTGCCAGCCGAGATAAGTCATCATCGCAATGCCGCTGCCATTGCAGCCGAGGCAGTAATGAAAACCGTCTCTCTGTCCCATATGCGGCAATGCGTCGAACGTGAACGCAACATTGCCGGTCCAGGCGTGAGTGACCCTAAAGCCGCGCAATTGCGGAAAGCGACGGGTCATATAACGGTAGAGGATCGGCGCGCTGACGGTGGGGTCAACCTGCGTGAACCGGGCGCGGCCGCCGAAGATCATGCGCTTGCCGTCCGGCGACATGCGGTAATAACACAATACCCGCCTGGTGTCGGAAATCGTTCGCCCTTTGGGGATCAGTGAGCGCGCGAGGTCCTCCGGCAGTTCCTCGGTCGCGATGATATGGCTGGCGATCGGCACGACCCGGCGTCTCAGCGCGGGTGTCAGGCTTGCAGTATAGCCGTTTGTGGCGATCACGACCTCGCTGGCCGAAAGGGCGCCACGGCTCGTCTCGACCCTCCATCCGCGGCCGTTCCCGCTGATGCCGGTGACCTTCGCCTTGGCACAAACGGCAATGTGACGCCGCCGGCAAGCCTCCAGGAGTCCGTTGTAAAAGAGCGCCGGATGCAATTTGCCGGAGCGCTCGACGACCATGCCGCCAAAATAATAATTGCTGGCGATCTCGTCGCGCTGCCTCTCGCGGGCGACCATGTAGGCACCGGACTCCGCCGCCTCGTTAAGCACGGCGACGCGCCGCGACTGCTGCTCGAAGTGCTTTCTTGTCCAGGCACCAACAAAGCGGCCTGACTTTTCCCAATAGCAGGCGATCTTTTCCTCGCCGATCAGTCGGTCGATCAGGGCAAAGGCGTCCGCTGCATCAGATAGCATCTGCTCGACGCGCTGTGGGTCGGTCTGAGTAGTACGCCCGCTGAAGCTTTTGCCGATATTGACGCCGCCGCTGACCGCGCCGCCATTGCGGGTGCTGGCGCCAAAGCCGGGCTCGTTTGCCTCGAGAACGACCGCATCGATGCCGTGCTTGGCTAGTTCGAGCGCCGTCGAGAGGCCGGCATAACCGCCCCCGACGATCGCCACATCCGCCGCCCGCGGTATTTCCACGAGTTCGCCGGGCGCCGGCCTGTACGCCTCCCACCAATAGGGCTCCGGCTTGAAATCGCGGTGCAGAATATCGCGGTTGAGCATCGTGCCAGTATAGCGCCGCTTCGGTGTTGCCGCACCTGCAGGCTCTGCTTAACTTCACGTTCTTTCCTTGAAGGACATTGCCATGGCATACAAATCAACTGCTGCGACACCCGGCGGGGCGGCTGGTCTGCGCCGGCTAAGCCTCCGCAAACCACAGCAGGCCCGGCTTGTCGCGCTAGCGGTCGGCTTGCTGATCGATAGCCATCGCGTTTCAGCAGAAGATGCCCGGCGCCCTCCTGTCACCCAGCTGACTGAGATGGATCAAAGTCTCGATGCCGATTTGGTTTTATTGTGCCGGCAAGGCGGGGCAACCGAGCCTGGGTTCAAAAACCAAAGAACAAGCCAGGTATTCCCGATCTCAGATGCGCGGCTGCGGGCAATAGCGGAGAAAGCCTGCCAGCCGGGCCTGCAAGCGGCGGCGGAAACTGGTAATGTGAACATTGTCAATAATACCGGGCAGACAATCTATGTCGGGTTTACGCCGCAAGCGGGTTCCAACATTAGCTGGGGTTCGGGTTGCGGAACGCCCATTAAAGGGTTGACAGTCCAAATCCCAGCGGAGGGGCCTTGCCAGGCCTCGGTGACCGATTCTATTGCCAATCCTGGCTCACGTTTCTGTGCCGCATCGACCGTAAGTTCTTCGGGTTTGGACTGTGCGATGGCACAGCAAAATAATCAGACGCTCGTCGAATCATTGTTTCAACCAGATTGCTTCTCCCCGGGCGTCAGCTGTATTTGGTACGACATCAGCGTAATTCCGGCCAACTGTACAGATGCGGCGTGGGCCAGCCATTATTGCGCTAATACGGGAGGCGCTGCTTACAATTTGCCGGTGATGCTGGCTTGCTCAGGCCAACCCACATATACGTGCAAGGGACCGCCGTTCACGAGCGGAAATTACTCTGCCGCAAAGTACCCTAGCAATTGCGGCAACCCGCTGGCGACGTGCTTTGGCACTCTCCCCAGCTGCGTGAATGCGTATTTTTGGCCGATGGGTGGTCTCCCGCAGCCGAATGCTGTCTGCCCAAATGGCCAGACGCTGACGGTCACCTTTTTGTCAGGGCAATAGAACGCGCCTCTACAGCTTTTGGGACTGTTCGAAGTCAGCCTCCGCAAGCGCGCGCCAGATGCGCTCCGGCGTTGCAGGGCCGGCGAGATTGGTGACGTCGAGGGGGGCGAGCGCGTCAAGGATCGCGTTGGCAATGGCGGGGAAGGCGGCGATTGCGCCGGCTTCGCCGCAGCCTTTGACGCCCAATGGGTTGGTCGTACAATGCGTGCCGTTGAAGTCGAGCGTGAAGGACGGCAGGTCGTCGGCGCGCGGCAATGCGTAATCCATAAACGAGCCGGCGACGAGCTGCCCGGAAGCGGGGTCGTAGACCGCGTGCTCAAGGAGGGCTTGGCCGATCCCCTGCGCGATCGCGCCATGCGCCTGGCCGGTGGCGATCATCGGGTTGACCAAGACACCGTAATCGTCGACTGCGGTGTAGCGGTCGAGCGAAACCTGACCGCTTTCGGGATCGACCACGACCTCAACGACGTGGGCGCCGTTGGGGAAGGTCATCCATTCGCGGGTCCAGGCGTGATAAGTGTCGAGCGGCATGCCCTTGTCGCGGGCGATCACCGCCACATCGAGCAACGCCAGCGAACGGTCGGTGCCCGCAACCACAAAGCGCCCGTTCTCGAAGCGGATATCGGCCTCCGCCGCCTCTAAGGCCTCGGCGGCGATGCGGGTCCCTCTCGCAATAATCTCGTCGGCGGCTCGCCAGATCGCGGTGCCGCCCATATAGGTCGCGCGCGAGCTGCCGTGCCCGCCACCCAGCGGGATCAGATCGGTATCGCCCTGGACGAGGCGGATGCGCTCATTCGGCAGGCCGAGGCGGTCGGCGAGGATTTGCGGAAAGGTCGTCTCGTGACCCTGGCCGATCGTCTGCGTCCCGGTAATCAACGACACGGTGCCATCGGGCTCGAACCGGATATCGACATTCTCGTGCGGCGAGCCGCCGGTCCCCTTGATATGGTAGGCAAAGCCGAGGCCGCGCCACGATCCTCTTGCCTCGCTCCGTTCGCGCCGCGCCGGGAAGCCCTCGACATCGGCTGCGGCCAGCGCTCGATCGAAGGTTTCGGCAAAAGAGCCGCTATCGACAGTATTGCCGAAAACGTTGGTCATCGGCATCGCCGCGGCGGGGACCATATTGCGCCGCCGCAGCTCGGCGCGGTCAAGCCGGCATTGTCGGGCTGCTTTATCAATCAGGCGCTCGATGATGTTGACGGCTTCGGCAAAGCCCGGGCCGCGGGTGACGCCGATCGGCGCGGTATTGGACAGCACGGCGCCGATCTGCAGTGCGATTGCGGGAATGCGATAGACCGTACCGGGCAAATGGACGTATTGGAAAGTCTGGACGCCGCCGGCGCTGACCAGATAGGCGCCGGCATTGGCGAGGCTGCTGACCCGTAAAGCCAAAAAACGGCCGTTGGCGTCGAGCGCCAAGGCGGCTTGTGCCTGGTGATCGCGCGCCTGATGGTCCGCGAGGAAGCCCTCACTGCGCGTCGCGATCCATTTGACCGGCCGACCGATGCGCCTTGCCGCCCACAGGATCAATGCGTGCTCGGGATAGATGAAGTTCTTGGCGCCGAAGCCGCCGCCGACATCGGGCGCGACAAATCGCACAGCGCTTGCCGGCACGCCCAAGGCGCGCGCCGTGTTGTCACGTGTCGCGTGAATGCTCTGGCTCGAAACATAGGCCGTGTAGCGACCGCGCTCGGCGTCCCAGAGTCCGATGACGCCGCGCGGCTCCATCGGGTTCGTGACAATTCGATGATTGTCGAGCTCGAGCTCGACGATATGGCGCGCCGCCGCGAATGCAGCATCGACCGCCGCCTTATCGCCGGTGTGCCAGTCAAAGCAGAGATTGTCCGGAACTTCGGCGGAAATCTCGGGCGCACCCGGCGCGCGTGCCGCCGCGGTAGTAGTGACCGCGGTCAATGGGGTGTATTCGACGATCACCTGCTCGGCGGCGTCGAGCGCCTCGGCGCGGGTCTCGGCAACAATAACCACAACGGGCTCGCCGGCATAGCGGACCTTGTCCTCGGCCAATAGCGGCTGCGGCGCGAACGCGAACGGCTCGCCGGTCTGCACATTGGCTTCGGCAGTCGGCCGCAAGGGCTGCAGTCCATCGCTTCGGGCATCCGCGGCGGTCAGTACGGCGAGCACGCCGGGCACGGTCCATGCCTGTCGCGTGTCGAGGCGCTCGATCCGCGCATGCGCGTGCGGCGAGCGCAGCACGACGGCATGCGCCAGAGCCTCGAAGGCGAGATCGTCGAGATATCGCCCCCGCCCCGTGATGAAACGCAAATCCTCACGGCGTTTGGGCCTATCGCCGATGACCGATCGGGGCGCCGTCATGGATTTTCTGATATCAAGCTGATGGTTCGTAAGCCTGTCCTGGCGGGTAGGTGGCGTATTTCGGAAAATGCGGGTTCAGGTAATCCCACGGCTGGGCGCTTTTGACGAAAATGTGGGCTTCCGGCCGAAACCAGCTCGGGTCATCGAGCGTGCCGACCCTGATGCCGACGAGATCGGGCCGTGCCGAGACCCGCAGGAACAGCATGCAACCGCATTCCGGGCAAAAAGCGCGCGATATCCGATTGCCGCTGTCTGCGATCTTCACGTAGAGCTTGGGCTCGCCTTGGGTGACCCGGAAGCCCGCGGCGAGAACCCGCACCGCCGCGGCGTAGGCGCTACCGCTCTGGCGCTGGCAGTCGCGGCAATGGCAAAGCAAAGAGAAGACCGGCTCCCCCGAGAATTCATATCGGACAGCGCCGCACAGGCAGCCGCCGGTCATTGCAGCAGCCATCGCCTCCTCCTTGCCCTCACGCCTTGTCCAGCCAGAACGTGTCCTCGCGCACGACGTCGTATATGCCGAAATAATCGTAGGGGTTATGCCCCTTGACATAGTCGTACCAGACGTCGTTGATTTTTTCCCACGCCACCGGCAATACCGGGGGATCCTCTTCCATAATGGCTTCGGTCTGACGGATCAATGCCAGCCGCTTGGCAAGATCGACCTCGCGGTCGATCTCTTCCAGCAGAGCATTGAATTTGGCATCGTCCCAGAATGAATAGTTCTGGGGGCCGCCAGTGCGATACCAGGCGTTGAAATAATCGGAGGGGTCGAGCAAGGTCGACACAACTGCCCCGATTGCCAGGTCGTAGTGCCCGTTCAGGGTGTCGTCGAACCATATTGACTCGACGACGGTACGCAGATTGCACTGGACATTGAGGCCCTCCTGAAGCATCGCCTGGATGGCTTGAGCCCAAAGCTTGAAGCTGGCGACATCGCGAACCATGAAATCCAAACCCTTGATGCCGTCGGCGTGACCCGCGGCGGCGAGGAGCGCGCGGGCTTCTTTGAGTGCAACGGCCGTATCGGTCTGGTAACCGACCCGTTTGCCGAGCTCTTCGGGCGGCGTCGCGAACTCCGAGAACGGATATATGAATCCGCCGACCCGCATCGGCGTCACGTCCTTGACGACATCGATCAAGGGCCGGCCGGTCGAAAGCCAAGTGCAAGGCACGGCGTACCCGCGGATCCTCAAGGGGCTTGTGCTTTGTATTGACCCAGACTCCCTGGATGACGCTTTGGTTGAAGGCGGTTGTGGACAGACCGGGCGTCGCCTTGGCCTTGCGGGCCGTGACCGGGTCCGTAATGCGGATGTAGTCGCACCGGCCCGACAACATCGCGGAGCCTAGTTCAGGTGAAAACGGGATCAGATTGTAGAACTCGATGCCGTCGAGATAGGGCAGTCCCTTGTTCCAATAGTTGGGGTTCTTCTGCACGACCCGAACCTCGTTTTCGACGTAGCGGACAGCGCGAAACGGACCGGTGCCAGGGTAATCGGGCAGCCTGCGCAGGTTGTAGTTGTTGTCCTCCAATGTCTTTTTGCGGACGATCACGTTCCAGCCGCTGGCGATCGCCGGCATTATCAAGCTCTTCGGGCGCGGCTCCGTCAATTTGAATTCGATCGTGTAGGGGTCCTTCGCATTGATCTCGCTGACTGCCTTGAACAGGATGCTGCGCGGGATGCTGATCCCCTGAGGCGGTTTTGCAATCCGATCGAACGTCGCCTTCACGTCATCGGCCGTCAGCTCCGCGCCGTCATGGAACTGGACGCCTTTGCGCAGGAAGAACGTGAAGGTTTTGCCGTCCTTGGAGATCTCCCAGCTATGCGCCAGATCGGGAATGATCGTCTTGCCGCTGTCGCGGGGGTCGTGCCGGATCAAGTTGTCGAACATGCAACCCATGGCGCCGAGTGTGGCGATCGTGCCTGCCTGGTGAATGTCGAAATGCGGCGGGCGCATCAGAATCCCGTAGCGCAGCACACCGCCGTATTTCGGGTTGGGCTCCGGCGCCTTGAGCTGAAACTTGGAGCCGTCGAATTGGTCGGGAATGTCGGCGGCGTGGCCAAGGCGCATCTGCAGCCCATAGAGTCCCGCGATGGCGGCGGCACTGCCCTGCAGAAAGCCGCGGCGGGTCCACCACGGGCGCACGAAACGCGGGTCGCTCATACTGTTTTCTCTCCCACAAGCGCAAAAAGGATTAGCTCACGCCTTGTCCGGCCACACCGTATCCACTCTAACGACACGTAGATGCCCAAATATTCGTAGGGGTAGTGGCTCTTGACGTAGTTGTACCAGAGGTCGTTGATCTTTTCCCGGGCGATCGGCAACAGTGGCGGGTCATTTTCCATAACCCGCCTCAGCCTGGCGGATCACTGCCAGACGCTTGCTGGCATCGACTTCGCGATCGATTTGCGGCGACAGGGCCTGGAACTCCTTATTGTCCCAAAACGAGTAGTTCTGCGGACCGTCTTTGGTGTCGAAATGAGGCGGTCGGTTGGGGATGCCCATCCTCAGCACGCCGCCCGATTTGGGGTTGGATTCCGTGCCGCGAGCTTGAACGCTGAGCCGTCAAACTGGTCGGGTACCGGCCCGGCCAGACCAAAGTCGGGAGACAAGGCACCTGCCACCGTGGCAGCGCCGGTCTTCAGAAACTCCCCCCGCGTCCACCACGGGCGTGGGAAATTCGGCTCCGTCATAGCGCCTCCCCCCCTTTGGGCCTTTTCAGGACCGAACCCGGCGTGCTCAGATAGTCCTTAGGCCGAGACGGCCTGTCTCAGATATCACGGCGCAATATCGGGAGTCACTTCTTGAATCGAGCAGACTTAATGGAACAGGGTTTGGCCGAGAGTTCAACAAAGCCGCCGCACACGGTGCTCGAGATCGAAAACCTGCAGACGCATTTTTTCACATCTGGCGGCGTCGTGAGGGCGGTCGACGGCGTCTCTTATAGTGTGCGCAGTGGTGAGACGCTGGGTGTGGTTGGCGAGTCAGGCTGCGGCAAAAGCGTTACGGCCCTGTCCATTCTGCGCCTCGTTGCCGATCCGCCCGGCCGCATCATCGGCGGCGCGATCCGGTTCGAGGGAACCGATCTGCTCGAGCTAAGCGAGGCCGAAATGGAGGGCATTCGCGGTAACGACATTGCGATGATTTTTCAAGAGCCGATGACCTCGCTCAATCCGCTGATGACCGTCGGCCGTCAGATCGCCGAGCCTGTCGCACTGCATCAGGGACTGTCGCTTCGTGAGGCCACGGACCGGGCAGTCGAGATATTGCGCCGCGTGCACATTCCGGAGCCGGAACGCCGCGCACACGCCTACCCGCACCAGCTCTCTGGCGGCATGCGCCAGCGTGTAATGATCGCGATGGCGGTCTCGTGCGGCCCTATATTGCTGATCGCCGACGAGCCCACGACTGCACTGGACGTGATGATACAAGCGCAGATCCTGGACTTGATGCGGGAATTGCAGGACACGCTCGGCACTGCAATTATCTTGATCACCCACGACATGGGCGTGGTCGCGGAAAATGCCGACCGGGTTGTCGTGATGTATGCGGGCAAGAAAGTGGAGGAGGCGAACGCGCCGGATCTTTTCGCTTGCCCGGGCCATCCTTACACCAAGGGACTGCTTGGCTCGATCCCCAATATCGAGGTCGCGGCGCACACCAGCAATCGCCGTCCGCGACTGAGTGAGATCAAGGGCATGGTTCCCTCTCTCGCGGATCTGCCTCAAGGATGCACCTTTGCACCGCGTTGCGGTTTTGCCAGCGATCAATGCCGCGCCGCTTATCCGCCTCTGCTGGAATACAGGCCTGGCCACTGGATCGCCTGCTGGCACGCCGCGAGACTGCTCGGAGGCGCAGAGTGAGACCGCTGCTCGAAGTTCAGAACCTCAAGAAACATTTTCCAATCCATAAAGGTATGTTCTCGCGTGTATCCGGCCATGTCTATGCCGTTGACGGCGTTTCGTTTCACATCGATTGCGGCGAGACTCTGGGGCTTGTCGGGGAAAGCGGTTGCGGCAAATCGACGGTCGGTCGCACCCTCCTGAAGCTGCTCGAGCCGACCGCCGGGCAGATCAAAGTTCGTGGCGAGGACATCACGGATCTCGACGCGAACCAAATGCTGCCCTACCGCCGGCAGATGCAGATGATCTATCAGGATCCTTATGCCTCGCTCAATCCGCGCATGTCTGCGGGCGAGATCGTCGGCGAGCCATTGATCATTCACGGTGTGAGCACCCCCAGGGAACGCCGTGACCGAGTCGCCTATCTGTTCGAGCGGGTAGGTCTGCGGCCCGAACTGGCGATAGCTTACCCGCACGAATTCTCCGGCGGCCAACGTCAGCGCATAGGGATTGCGCGCGCCCTTGCACTGAGCCCGGAACCGATCGTCAGCGACGAGCCGGTCTCGGCGCTCGATGTGTCGATCCAGGCCCAGATCATAAACCTCCTGATGGACCTGCAGGACGAATTCCGCCTGTCCTATTTGTTCGTCGCACATGACCTTGCGGTCGTCGAGCACATCAGCGACCGGGTCGCGGTAATGTACCTTGGGCGCATTGTCGAGATGACCGACAAGACGAGCCTATTCGAGACGCCGCTGCACCCCTACACCGAAGCCCTCCTCTCGGCCGTGCCGATCCCGAAGGCAAGCGCGCGGCGGCGGAAGCGGGTGATCTTGCCGGGTGACGTGCCGAGCCCGATCAACCCGCCCTCGGGCTGCCATTTTCACACCCGCTGCCCCTATGTCATGACGCGCTGCCGTCATGACGCGCCGGCTCTCCGCGAGGTCAAGCCGGGCCATTGGGCGGCGTGCCACCTGCGCGACTCCGGAGTGTCATTTCCGTTGGCGAAGCCGGCAGGCAACTGATTGCCGGCTCTTGCCGGTGACGATCGCGGCCCGGCGAGCTTTTCGCGAAATCAGGCAGTCGCAAAACAAGGCCGCTACCGCCGCGGGCAATATTAATTGCAAAGCTCATAAAATATCCCGCAATTTACAGACTTCTAGGCTGGGCGCGAGGGTCGGGCGCTATCGGAGAAGGCGAGCTGTCAAGTTTGGTCAATAGCGTAATTGCGGCGAGTATCGGGGCAGCTCTGGCGGCCCGGATCACGAGCGCGGCACCGGTCCCGGCAACTGGCCCGCCTCTTTCCGAGTCCCTGGCCGGAGGCCCGCCGGCTGCGGTCGTCGAGAGCAAGGGTCCCCTGGGCTCAGCTCCCGAGGGCAGCGATGTTTTCGGCAAAATCCGAACCACCTCGATTAACGAGGCGGCCTTTGGTGATTTTTTTGGGATCACTCCATTTGAACGTTTGTTTGACGCAGTAGGGCTTCGGCAAGGCGTCTTCGGCGTCGAAGAGGAATTCCGCGGCGACGGAGTGCCTGTGGTGGTCTGGATAGCTATCTCCGCAGTTTCTTCGACGGCAACGATGATTGCCGGGCCATCAAACCCGGCGCAGATGAAGCGGAACTCCTTACCCCTGCCCTTTCTGGTAATGTCCCTTTGGGTATTGGTTATATTGACCGTCGCTGGTCTTCAATATTTTTACGGGAATTGGCGTCTACGGCAGTGGCTGAACCATTTGCGTGCCAAAGGCATCGTGCCGAGAGTGCCGACGGGGCGGCGTCATGCCGAGCCTAAGGCAACGAGCTCGCGTCGCAAGCGTACCCGATTATATGTGGGCTAATCCGGACCGCGTATCGTCTCGAGGTCTCGGCACCCCGCCAACGGAATTCGCCATATGAAGAACTTTCTTCGTTATTCGAACAAACGCTTAAAGAGGACGGTATGATCGGCTTCGAGACACGTCCTCTAGGGCGTACGTCCCTCAATGTGACGGTCCTCGGGCTCGGGACTGGCACTCTCGGCGGCCATCGCATCCCCGTGACCCGTCAAGAGGGCGAGGCGGTCGCGCGGAGCGCCTGGCGCGGCGGCGTGCGCTATTTCGATACCGCACCTTTCTACGGCTTCGGACGGGCGTGCCGTCTGGTAGGGGATGCATTGCGCGAGTTCCCCCGCGATGAGTGGGTACTGTCCACCAAGGTGGGCAGGCTTTTGCGTCCGCTATCTGACGAGCGCGCGGTCGCGGCGCTGCGGCATCCGTTACCGTTCGACCAGGTTTTTGACTATTCCTACGACGGAGTTATGCGCTCGGTCGAGGATAGTTTGCAGCGCCTGGGCCTGGCTAGGATCGACGTTCTTTATGCGCACGATATCGGGGCGAGGGAGCATGGCAAGGATGGCCATCTCGACGTCATGCGCGTATTCCGGGAAGGGGGATATCGCGCGCTTGAAGAATTGCGCTCCGCTGGCGTAGTTGCTGCCATCGGGATCGGTGTCAACGAGCAGGAAGTTTTGATCGAGGCCTTGGATTGGGGTGCGTGGGATGTTTTCCTTCTGGCGGGGCGTTACACGCTGCTCGAGCAGGATCCGCTAGATCAGCTTTTGCCGAGATGCCTGCAATACGGCATATCGGTCGTGATCGGCGCGCCGTTCAATACCGGTATTCTGGCAGGACGGGGGACTTGGAACTATAAACCCGCCCCCTCGGAGATTGTCGATCGGGTCAACGCGATAAGGGTCGTTTGTGATAGTCATGGTGTGCCGATAATAGCGGCGGCGCTACAGTTTCCGCTGGCCCATCCGGCGGTCGCGGCTATTCTTCCCGGTCCCCGTAGTGTCGAGGAATTCGAGACCAATGCGGACTTATTGTCCTATCCGATACCATCGGCGCTGTGGACGGATCTGCGGAATGCGGGGCTACTACGGACTGATGCGCCGACACCGCCGTGATCGCATGGTAGGAACCGGCATTGGGGATGATGGTTAGGACTGTAGGAGGATCGCTGTGAAGCTTAACGGTGCGACAATCCCTGATTTCGTCGTGAAGCGAGTTATCGAACGCCGCGGCGTCGAGCATTGCTTCGCCGATCTCGACCCAACCCGAACGGCGCTGGTCGTCATTGATCTGCAGCACGCCTTTATGAACGAGGCAATCGGGCATGCTGTAGTCCCGGCAGCCCGCGACATTGTGCCCGCGGTTAACCGGCTGGCCGCGGCCGTGCGTGCGGCTGGCGGTGGCGTGTTCTGGGTCATGATGACCCATGACGAGCGTTGCGTCGGCGATTGGTCGGTTGCGTTCGAGCTGGCGACTCCGACGATGCGTGAAAAGCGTATCGCCGCGCTTTCTGAGAATTCGCTTGGTCACGAGCTGTGGCCCGAGCTTGAGGTCCGGCCGGAGGACGAGATCGTCAAGAAATATCGCTATAGCGCGTTCATGCCGGGGACGTCTGATCTGGCCGACCGCCTGCATAACCGAGGTTTCAATACGGTGCTGATCACCGGCACAGTGACCAATGTGTGTTGCGAAAGCTCGGCACGTGACGCCAACATGATGAATTTTCGCACGGTGATGGTCAGCGACGCTAACGCGGCAAATACCCAGGAGGAGCATGACGCATCACTGACCGCCTTTTACAACGTATTTGGCGACGTCATGGATACGGACATGATTATTAACGGTCTGAGGCGGGCCGGATCGGCGCGCGCAGCCTAGCTGTGTGGCGCGTAGCGGTAGAGGAGGAAGGGGACCATGAAAGAGAATCGTGTAAAGCGGATTCTGCAACAAGGTGGACTTGCACTCGGAACCCATGTCGGCGGGATCGCCGATCCGCAGATCGTCGAGATCATCGGCCTGGCAGGTTTCGACGCCGCTTTCATCGATATGGAGCACACCACGTACGACCTGCACGACGTCCAGCTTGCGGTGATGGCTGCCGAGCGGGTCGGGATCACACCCATTGTGCGCACGCCGGGCTTCGATCCTGCCTTCATTCTGCGCTTGCTCGACATGGGCGTGCAGGGGATCCAGGTGCCGCATGTCAGCAGCGCCGAGACTGCTCGTGCGGCAGTCAAGGCCGTGCGCTATCCGCCGCTTGGTGATCGTGGCATGGCGGCTGGCAGCCGGGCCTCTGAGTTTGGGCGCATTCCTCTCGTCGAGCACATGGCACAATCCAACCGCGAGATTATTCTCGCCTGCATGATCGAGGATATGGAGGCGGTCGAACGCATTGAGGAAATCTCCGCAGTCGAGGGTATCGACCTTCTGGCCGTTGGTCCGTCGGACCTGTCGCGGTCGCTCGGTGTAAGCGGTCAGCCCGACCATCCAAGGCTCGTCGCCGCGATCGATCGTGTGCGTGGGGCCGTGAAGAATGGGGCGGGTGCTCGGCTCGCTTTGCCGCTTAACCATGCCGCCTTCCCGCGCAACGCGGCGCAGCTCCGCGAACTGGGCGCCGGCTACACCAATTGCGCGCCAACCCCCGAAGCCCGCTTGCTGCACTCACTGCGGACGCAGCTGGCCGAAGCACGAAAGCTCCTGAGCTAGTCTAAGCGGCGGCTTGTGCGAGCCGGATCGCCCGGTATCGCATCAGAAGCCAAATGATCCGGCTGGCCATTCGTGCGACCCGGCCGTGCGGACTCAGCCCGACGGCCTTGAAAATCATCGCGACGCCATGGAGGACGTGCTGCTCGCGACAGAGAGCATAAGCGCGGCGCGCATAAGCACGCTGATAGCGGCGTCGCTCATACGGCCCTTCGGACTCGTTTGCGGCGTAATAGGCGTAGGCGAGTTCGTCGTCTTCGGATTCGGCGATCCGCCGCGCGGCGACCTGTAATCGGCTCCAGAACCCGATCCGCTCACGCTCCAGGCAGCGGATCAAATTTTTGTAAAAGAGCTTGTAGTGGCGAATCTCATCCGCGGCGATCCGGCTGCAGATCTCTTTGAGCACTGGCTCGCGAACGGCGTCGCGCAGCGCGGTGTAATACGAGCTCGTCCCGACCTCGACGATACAGCGTGCGATCATCTCTCCGGAGCGCGACCCGCGGCGTGAGATAGCGCAGCCGAAATCGACCTGGTATCCCGCCTGGAACCGTCGGAAGGCGCAGTCGAAATCAAATGCAGGATCGGCCAGCGCTGCCCACTGGCTCAGTGCCTTGCCGTGCTGTATTTCCTCGTCGCCCCAGCGCCGAGTATCTTGCTGAAACGCTGGGTCGTCGTCGAAGATCAAGCACAAGTGGTGGGCATAGGCGGCGCCATTGAATTCAACGAGGCTTGCCGCCTTGACGAGCCGCAAGATTTCCGCATCGATCTTGCTCCGATCGAAGCACTCCCACGGAATATCATCAAGCGTCCATCGGCTCATGACGCGCTCCGCTCTGCTGTGTGCGGTTTCCGCCGGCTCCAAGATAGAGATCATACGCAGACTGGAGCCGTAGCTGCTATATGCACCTAAGGTCCACCCGAAAGATGCCGGGCCGTTCCCCCAAATTGTTTGAGGCGTCGGCCGCCCGCGCAGAGGCATCGATCACCTGTGCGCTTCCTTGGACGACTCAGCCGCGGTACTGTCGGCTACGCGTGCTCATCTTGCCTCGCGCCCTGCCGATGACCTTGCCCACCCGCCGATCCAACAGGAGACAAAATGCCTGAGAGCAGTCGGACACGGCCAACAGTTTCCGCCCCGCCGGCAATCCCGCCCTTGCTCATTCCTCAGCCGCCGATCGCTCCTTCGTTACCCCCTGCGCATGTCATCGATCTGATGACGGCCGAAGGGTCGGCTATGTTCGACGCGCAATGGAGGGCGATGGAGGCGAAAATCGTCGAATGTCCGGCACTGGCAGACGCGATGCCCGAATTTAAGACGACTTACGACATCGAGCCCTATGCGGGGGTGAGGGGTTTTGACGATTCGGACTGGCCGGTCATTGCGGCTACTGAACTGGGCGCCAAGCGGGGCGGCGGCATGGTATCGTTCTTCTGGTACCGCACGAGATTGGCGTTCCCGGCGGATGTCGCTGGTTTCAAGACCGCCGGTGCGAAGGCCGTGTTGACGGTGAAGGTCGACGACTACGCCGAAGTTTGGGTTAACGGGGAATTGCCCCGCGCGGCCGGCCGCCCCAGCCCAGCGGCCATCCACGGCTTCAATATGCCCAATCGCCTCGGGCTGGCCGATACCGTCGTGCCGGGCGATAAATTCGAAATCGCGGTGTTCGCGATCAACGGGCCGATTTCGGCCGCACCGGCGAATTTCCTGTGGTTTCGCGAAGCAAAGGTCGAGTTCTTCCGCTGACGGGGTCGGTTCGCGGACCAATTACCGGGCATAGATGGCTCCCGTCTGCTTACAGCGTGATGACTGGACGCCACTCGAGGTCCGAAATTCCATAATGCAGCCGCTCGAGAAGCGGATTGCTCCCGTTCGCCCCGTGAGACATGCTGCCGAAGTCACCGATGGAGGCTGTTATGCGCGAAGCCGTTATCGTATCTACCGCCCGCACGCCAATCGGCAAAGCCTATCGCGGCGCCTTCAACGATACCCAGGCGCAGACCCTTGCCGGCCATGCCGTGGCCGAGGCGGTGCGCCGTGCCGGTGTCGATCCGGCCGAGGTCGAGGACGTCGTGATCGGTGCGGCGCTGCAGCAAGGTTCGAGCGGGTACAATGTGGCGCGGCAGGCGGCGATCCGCGCCGGGCTGCCGCTTTCGGTTCCGGGAATGACAATCGACCGGCAGTGCTCCTCTGGTCTGATGGCGGTCGCAACCGCCGCAAAGCAGATCGTGCATGACGGCATGACGATAGCGGTCGGCGGCGGCGTCGAGTCGGTCTCCCTCGTGCAGAACGAACATCGCAACCAGTACCGGGCGCAAGATCCCTGGCTCGTCGAGCATCGCCCCGATGTTTATATGACGATGATCGAGACTGCCGAGATCGTCGCCGAACGATATCAGGTTACCCGCGAGGCTCAGGACGAATACGCGCTGCAGTCGCAGCAACGCACCGCGGCGGCGCAGACGGCGGGGCGTCTCGACGAGGAGCTTGCGCCATTGGCATCGGTTATGCGGGTTGAAAACCGCGAAACCGGCGAGATCGCTCAGGTACCGGTGAGGCTTGAAAAGGATGAGGGAAATCGGCCTTCGACGACGCTCGCGGGTTTAGCCGCGTTGAAACCGGTGTTTCGAGACGGGCAGAGCGTCAAGGAGGGCCGGTTTATCACAGCCGGCAATGCCTCTCAGTTGTCGGACGGCGCGTCTGCCTCGCTTCTGATGGAGGCGCAAGAGGTCGAGCGGCGGGGTTTGCGGCCACTCGGGGTCTATCGTGGTATCGCCGTCGCCGGCTGTGATCCAGATGAGATGGGAATCGGTCCGGTTTTCGCGGTTCCGAAGCTATTGACGCAGCACGGCCTCAGGGTTGACGACATCGGTCTGTGGGAGCTCAATGAGGCCTTTGCCGTGCAAGCCCTTTACTGCCGTGACCGGCTTGGGATCGATCCCGAGCGCTACAATGTCGATGGCGGCGCAGTCTCGATCGGTCATCCCTATGGGATGTCCGGTGCGCGCATGGTCGGCCACGCGTTGATCGAGGGCAGGCGCCGCGGCGTTCGCTATGTCGTCGTCACGATGTGTGTTGGCGGCGGCATGGGCGCGGCCGGGCTGTTCGAGGTGTTGTGACTCTGTAAAAGCGGAGTGGGCCCTGTGAATTGAAAACAATTTAGCTTAACTAAATCTTTCCAAGTCCCAGGTGGACTGCTGTGTAGGCCGCCTTAGATTCAAAAATTGGTTAAGAATTTGACGTCGAAAGGCCGATGAGTATTTTGTATGCAGTGACGAGGGGCTTGAATTGTGGTATATGCGAAGTTGCTGGTAGCCATATTGGTCGCAAGTCAATTCATTGCAGCCTACGCGATGGCCGAGAAGAGCGCTCGTTTGCACGATCCGGCCGCGGTGGTCAGCCGTGATAAGGGTGCAGGCCCGCACGTTATCGAATACGACGGGCAAACGGTCGCTCCACTCGACCGGATCGCCGTTGCGGTAGACGGTGCGGAATCGAGCCATGGCCAGGATCAGCGGATGTGGCGCCCGGATCCCGCGGGTCCGCAAGGGCCGATGCAGGTGAGCGAAGCCGCGGCAACGGATGTCGGCGGCGGGAATCGGTTCGATTTCGTCCAGAATCGCGCTATAGGGCGGGCCTATCTGTCGCTCTTGTTTTGGCGCTACCGAAATTGGCCCGACGCGATTGCTGCGTACAATTGGGGTATCGGTAGAATGGATTCCTGGGTCAGGGCCGGTCGACCACCCGACAAGCTCTTGGTTGGCGTTGCCGCCTATCTGAAGCGCGTCCTCTCAGACAGCGGGCTGTGTGACGGCGCCGAGCCAGAGCAGGTTCGAGAAGCATCGGGGCCGCGGGCGGCGTCCGCTTTGCCCACAGCCGCCTGCGCGGTTCCCGATACCTGGGGCGGATCACCCGGTTTCGGTATCGGAGCGAACCGCTTTACCAAGAAGCTCGACAACGCATTGCAACTGGCTTTGTTTCGAGCAACGCAAAGCCGCTAGAGCTCCGCCTTAAAGAACGCTTGCTCGTGCAACCAGCAGCATGCCAGCCACACGGAAAATAATATACCACATCAGGAGCGACAAAGCGATGTTCGACAACATCGCCGTACCGAGCGGCAACGGATCGTCCGATCGAGCTCTTGCCGCACGTGACATCGGACATCCTCCTTTTGCGAGTTGCGACCTGCCTGGAGCGGCGCCTCTACAAATTGTCGCAAATGTCGTGCCAGTAGATCAAGCAATTGAAAATTAACGAATCGTAAATTCCTGTTTACCAGGGCCTGTAAAATTCTCCGACATAGGCTGACAAGCCGCCAGCACAAAGCGTCGTCCAAATCACTCGGAGGCGCTATTTCTTTGCGGCGGCATGCTCCGCTTTAGAGAGCGTCAGCTTCTCGGGATGAATGATCGTTTTGTTGACCGCCGCCCGCGCCGCGCCGAGATTGGGGAACTCGGAATCGGTCCCTTCGCGCTGTAGCACATAGATCGCTGACATTGCCTTGCCGCTCTTCTGGTCGGCGACGGTGCGTTTGACAATCGTCCAATGGACACGACGTGTCGAGCCGCCATCGCTCTCATCGGTGACGTCCTCGAAGCCCCGGTCCACGATCGATTCGAGCGCGTAGAGCCTCACCTCGGGCTTCTTTGGGGGGGCGCCGCGACCTCTTTCCGGCCTGCCGTGCTTTTGCCCCCGATCGCGAGCACCCCGATCTTGACGGCTCTGTTCGCGGCGGTCGCGTCCCCGTCCCGCCGAGTCGTGCGATCTCGCCTCCCTCTCGTGACCGTCACGTGGGCGCTGAAAGCGGGGCTCCCTCTCCCCCGATCCCGCTTCGCGTGGGCGCCGGTTCCACGCTCCGCCCGAGCGCGGCCTCGTGACCGCGGCAGCTGCCTGTTGCGCACCCGACTCACTGACCGACGCGGTCGACTCGGGTGTTCCGTCCTCAGCATGCCGCTCTGTGATTTCACCCTCACGCGG
>JBARIB010000760.1:0-1728 GCA_049799535.1 Allostellaceae bacterium
GCAGCGTATCCAGACGCCGCGGCGCAGACGTTCCTTTGTTTTATACCGAGGGCGAATCCATATGAGAGGCAAGCGAACAACCATGCCGACGCGGGCACGGCCAGCGGCCAGTACAAAGGCGCGAGAAATCCGAGGATTATCATCGGTACTATTGACGGCAGGATAAAGTGCCTGAGGTGCATTCTCCCCCCATGTTGAGCGAACGTACGCGCCCGGCCCAGACCGTGCTTCACATATTGCTGGAACAATGAAATTGTGTTATCACGTGGAAAGTATGTGATGATTAGGTCGTCTGCCAGCCAGATTTTGCCGCCGCTTTTCATGAGCCGCTGGTCGAATTCTGCATCTTCATTGAATTGACTTGCATTATAACCCCCCAGTTTGCGAAACCTCTCCATATTAATTATCGCGTGATGACCGTGTTCCACCCAGCCGCCGCGGTTGAGAAGCCGGTGGGCCGAGCCGCCGGTACCGAGGAACGAGTTTTGCGCTGCAGCGGCCGCTCGCTGGAAGCAGGTATGGCCGCGGGTGAACATCGGTGTGACTACGGAGCTTGCCCCCGTTTCGATCGCCTTCGCTACCAAGCGCGATGCGTAATCCTTCGGGTATTCGGCGTGCGCATCAAGCCTTACGAGCCAGGTCCGTCCATGTCCGAAGGATTCGACGGCGCGATTGACCGAAGCACCTATGCTCAGATGCTTAACCGTCGTTAGCATGCGCACGCGAGGATCGCTGCTCGCGATGCGCTCAACGATTGCTGCGGTTTGGTCGGAGCTGCCTCCGTCGCTGACCACGATGAAGGCCTCGCTACAGCGCCGGTCCGCCTGTAGGCTCGCAATGACACTTTCGATATGCACCTCCTCGTTCAGGCTGGGGATCACGATCAGAACGTCGGCGCCCGTTGTCGTCTCAGATCGAATGATGGTCGAAGGTTCAGCAGCCTGGGCTTTCGTACTCATCAAAAGATCACCTTTTTCAAGGGACGCTATGACCGATCGATACTCGCCAAAGGATGCGCGCTTTTCCAGCGAATGCGCCTGCAGAGGTGGACCGCGCCACGGGTACCCTGCTCAATAGGGACCCGCGGCTGCCAGCCGAGTGCGTGAGCTTGGCGATATCGTTATTCACGAACGGGTCTAGTTGCCTTGGATGAGCGGACAGAGTTTGGGGCCTGGATGGGTAGTCATGGCTTTACTCGCGTAGAGCTGGACGCTGTGTGTCCTCGCGCTGCGCGCGGCTGACGGGAGCGTGTAACTTTACAGTTTAGGCCAAGTGTCCTGACCTGTCCATAGATAATTGTGGACTTGCTCGAGCCGCAGAAAACGATCTATATGGCTCCATGACGGTCGGCTAAGGCATTCCTTGACTACGCGGCTTCGCGCAGAAGATCGAGAAAATGATCTTCAATCAGAATGCATCGAAGGTGCTATGCGCCGTTATTGTCGCGTAGCATTTTCGCGTCGCCGGGAGAGCTGCAGGTTCATGATGCGGGCGGACGACGCGGTATTTTTCTACGCCGATTAACCCGCCCCACTATCGGTTCCGACGGGGTTGTAGTAGGCGCGACATTTGAGATCAAGCTTGGCGGCTGGTACAACTGACCCAGGATTAGAAGGCTTGCGCTGCCTTTGGTTGGCGCGCGAGATTCCTCTGCCGCTAAGCTCCGGAGACAAGATATACACGGCGCGGCTTGCTCAAGCGCTCGTGGCTGCGGGGGCATCGGTGACA
>JBARIB010000761.1:0-2592 GCA_049799535.1 Allostellaceae bacterium
GCCCAGCGAATACTGGCGGCTGCAGTGCTACGCCACCTACCAGAGCGACCCGATCGGCGTGAAATTATTGGATGAGCTCGGCGAGGACAACATCATGTGGGGCTCGGACTTCCCGCACCCCGACGGCGTCTGGCCCGATTCGCAGGAATACATCCAGCGCGAGCTCGGCCACCTGCCCGAAGCCGCCCGCAAGAAGATCGTCTGCGACAACGCCGCCAAGCTCTACCGGTTTGTGAATTAGCGCCGGACTGCGGCTTCAGTGATCTGCTGAGGCCAAGAGGCCGCCAAATTAAACGGTGTTGATTGCCGCCGTGTGATTAGTCGGAATAGCCGTCGCGCTGGGCGTCCCATTTATGCACCGTCACTGCGTTGCCGACGGTGAACCGCATCAAATCCTCTCCGAGAACAAGCGGGCCTTGATAGTTGGTGCGGGTGCGGGCCGCGAGCTCGTCAAGGCTTACCGGTGGAACCCCGGGCTTCGTGAGCTGCACGATGTGGGTGAACGCGGCGAGCTTTGGCTTGGCCCGCGAGAACACGATCCCAGCGTCTTCGGGGGAGGTGTGGTGGTCAGCGATGGCCTTGCGGATCGGGTCGTCAGCCAGCGCTGCCGGCGTCGCGCAGACCTCGTGGATCAGGAGGTCCGTCCCGGACCCATATTTGATCACGTTGTCGTTCAATTTCGTGTCGCCGGAAATCGTCACCGAGCGGCCGGCGTAGTCGACCCGGTAGCCAAAGGCCGGCTTGATCAACGGGCCGTGGTTGACCTCGAACGCGGTGATCTTGACCCCGCCCTGATCGAATATGATGCCGTCGCCTTCGAAATCATGAGCTTCGATCTGCGTCGCGGCCTCGGGGACGTGCTCGTCGGCCATGCGAATGCGAATATCGTCGGAAAAAGCCTCGGCCATGTTCTTGGCGATGCGAGAAACGCCGGTCGGTCCGTACATCTTCCCGGTCGGTCCCCACAGTCGCATCGGCTTGACGCGCCCGAAATTGGGGGTCGGCAGATAGCCGCACATCCAGATGTCGGTCAGCCCGTTCACATGGTCGGAGTGGTAATGGGTGAGGAAGATGGCGTCGATCCCCTTGCCAACCGGGATGTGCAGTTGCGCCAGGCGGATCGTGACGCCGCGACCGGCGTCGAAAAGCAGGGTCAGGCCGCCGGCTTCGATCAAGGTTGCGGGTCCAAACCGGTCGGGTTTCGGGGCGGGGCTGGAGGTGCCGAGCAGGGTGGCGGCAATCTCATCTCTTCCCAGCGCCGGCATCGCCGCGTGAGCCTCGGGGACGACCAGCGCGGCGAAATCGGGTGCGGCCTCCCAGCCGATCATCGCGGCGGCCCCTCCGCTGAGGATGGTTCGCCGCGTCGCACCCTCGGTCTCACGATCGGGGCCTTTATCGATGGTCATGGGTCGTTCCCTCCTTGTCATCTGGGGTTGTCGGTGGGTCCGTCGGGGACAGGCCGGCGCGGACGGCACTCTCGACGACGACGGACGGATCGAGCCCGTCAAGAATGAAAACGAGAGTCGAGCTTGCTAGCCCGGCCGGCCACGCCTGCAGCTGCCGCGGCGGATGGAACAGATGCTGCACCCCGTTGACTAGGACCGGGCGATCCTGGCCGCGGATCGCGACGATCCCTTTGACCCGGAGCAACCGGTCGCCATGCGCCCCGACCAGATCGCCGAGCCATTGCCTCAGCGCTGTGTAGGGAAGCGGACCCGGGAACTCCAACACGACCGTCGCCATCCGGTGACCATGCCCGCCCGCCGAAGCAGTGTCGGGCCGTGCAAATTCTCCTAGGCGCGGGCGCGGTTGCGGCGAAGCCAACTCGTTCTCGTCGCCGAAGAGTGCCGCTGCCTCGATTTCTCCGTGGCTCACGCACCGGATCGGCGCGCAAGAATTGACGACAGAGAGACGGAGCCGAAGAGCATCCGACTGTGCCTCGCCGGCCAAATCCGTCTTTGTCACGAGAAGACAGTCGGCAATCGCCGCCTGGCGCACGGCTTCGCCGTGACGGTCGAGCGTGCCAGCGCCGGCGACGGCATCGACGGTGGTTACGACGTGACCGAGACGATAGCCGCGCAGGAGCATGGGTCGATCGAGAATCGTCTGAAGAACCGGGGCGGGATCGGCGACCCCCGTCGTCTCGACGATGACCCGATCGAAATCCGGCACGATGCCGGCAGTCCGTTTGCTGTCGAGGACTTCGAGGGTCGTGGCGAGATCGCCGTTCAGCGCGCAGCACAGACATCCTTGAGCGAGCAGGACAACGTCGCCCCGGATCGGTTCGACCAAGGCTTGATCGAGCCCCACTTCGCCGAATTCGTTGATGATCACCGCCGTGTTCGCAAGCTGCGGGTCGCGCAGCAGGCGAGCGATCAGCGTTGTTTTTCCGCTGCCAAGAAATCCGGTCACGACATTCACCGGGGTCGTCATTCGGCTATTCCTCGCCTCGAGCCAAAATTCCGCGGATTCGAGGCTGCATGGTAATACCTCGCAAACGATGACGCTGCTCTTTCCAGGGGCGCCGAGGCGGTCGCCTTGTACGATTTGCACCAGAGAAGTGGCTTCTCATGTAGAAGCCATGTCCAGCGC
>JBARIB010000762.1:0-2111 GCA_049799535.1 Allostellaceae bacterium
ATCGGTCATCGCGACGCTGTCGCCTGACGAACGACGCAGCGGAAACCCACATGGCTCGTGGACGTATCCACCGGCTCCGGATGACGCGCCGCCGGGCGGTAACGGCGGCAGTAATTCGGCGCACAGAGGTGCGAGCCGCCCTTCAGCGCCTTGCGCGGAATCTTGATTTCGGGCTGGCAGGGGTCGTAGCTCGCGTCTTCATGACCGCCCCGCGGATTGATCGGGATGCAGCAGGCCTTGTTAGCTTCGGCTTCGTGTTTGGGTGAGTACCAGTCGCTGGTCCACTCCCACACATTGCCGATCATGTCGTAGACGCCATAGCCGTTCGGTTGGAATGCGGTCACCGGCGAGGTGCGCTCGTATCCGTCGAGTTTGAGATTCTCATGCGGAAAGGCGCCCTGCCAGGTGTTGGCCATCTGCCTCCCGCCGGGTGTGAGCTGCTCGCCCCAGGCGAACTCGGCGCCGTCGAGCCCGCCGCGGGCGGCAAACTCCCACTCCGCCTCGGTCGGCAGGTCCTTGCCCGCCCATTTTGCGTAAGCCAAGGCGTCTCTGTAGGCGACATGAACGACCGGATGATCATTGAGCCCAGCAAGCGAGCTGCGCGGTCCGTAGGGCCGCCTCCAGTTGGCGCCGAACTTGAACGTCCACCACTGGCTCCAGTCGCGCATGTCGGCTACCGGATGCTTCGGCGGACTGAAAATCAGCGAGCCCGCCCTGAGCATGCTTGGCAAGGCGCCCGGATAGTCCTTCGGATCAGGGGTGATCTCGGCGAAGGTGACATGGCCGGTCGCTCTGACAAACTCGCGGAATTGGCGGTTTGTCACCGGAGTGCGATCGATCCAGAACGGGTCCACCGTCACGCGATGGACTGGCGCCTCTTCCACGTAGTGCTTGTCCGACCCCATGCGGAAGCTGCCCCCGGGGATCCACACCATATCGGCGTGCGGCAAGCTTTCTGAGGACGCATTCGGAAACACCGCGACCGCCGGCGAGGGCCGCGGTGGACTGGTCTCCTGGCCAGCTGGAACGGGCGGGCCAGCTCGATCCAGTCGTAATGGGATGGACCGCATTGTAGCTCAGGTGCCGGGACCGGCTAGGGTAAGCTCGACGCGGCGGTTCTGGGCCCGCCCCTGTGGCGTGTCGTTCGGGGCGACCGGGTCGGCATCTCCGAGGCCGCGCGTCTGGACCAGGTTCGGCTTCACTCCTTGCGAGATCAAGAAATTGGCCACGGTCTGCGCCCGCTTAAGCGAAAGCTGCTGATTGTTGTCGATCCCCTGCCGCTGCAGTTCGGGGCCGATCGGAACGTTGTCCGTATAGCCGGTCACGATGATCGTGGTCTGCTGGAACGGCGCCAGGATCGGGGCCATTTCGGATATCGTCTGGGCCGCCGCGGGGGGCATCTGCCAGCCCCCGGAGGGGAACAGCAGGTCGCTGTTCACGGCCACCTTGATCGCTCCCTGCAACCGCGTGATGTGCACCTGCTGTTGCGCTATCTCGCCCGAGAGCCGCTGATTGAGCTGATTGTAATCGTTTTCGAGTGCGTCGTATTGCTGCGCCGGCACGCAGGCCGACAGGATCAGTCCGATCAGGGACATCAAGGTCGCCGCGTTCGCGGCAATGCGAGACAGACGGACGGTTATCATTCTCACTCTCCTTTGCTGATGTGAGCGCTTACGATTTCCTTCGGCGGGCCCCATGGTGGAGCGCCCGCCCGTATGACATTGCGCTAGGTCTAATCCGACGGGTGCCCGATGCCCTTGATCATATCCATCACCTGCGTGAAGTTGTAGCTCTCCGGCGCCTGCATCGGCGGGAACTCCTTCAGCGTCTCGAACCACTTGAGCCACAAATGCTGGCCGATAGGCAACAGGTTCCAGTCGTACAGGAACGCGGTGCTCGGAGAATCAAGCGCGCCGTCAAAGCTCACGGCGGTCTCTTCTGTGAGACCCCGACCGCCTGCTCGAACGAGTCGCGTTTGATGTCGTCGACCAGGGTGAAGTGGAACGGCACAAGCGGCAGAAGCCACCCCTCCGCGCCGGGTTGCGACATCGTGTAACGCAACTTCCAGTTCTTATAGCGCACCGCCGAGGGGCATTGCCCCGGATTCGCCT
>JBARIB010000763.1:0-2547 GCA_049799535.1 Allostellaceae bacterium
GTCGAGCATCCATTCGGCGACGGCGCCAAACGCCAGCAGACGCAATGTAGTGCGCCTACCGCAAACGAACCCCCGCATGCCTCACCCAAACGGCGCTTCGTTGCAAGAACCAACCAACGATTGATCCAGCATTAGCTTGATTGTGGATTTTTTGCCAGAGGGCGGCGGCGTCTCCACTTATGCTTGGCGCAAGAGAGCAGCAGATCGTGATGCCGCCGAACCGTGAGGTTATGACGTTGACCTCACCTTTCGGGCCCCGATATAAGCTCCCTGCTTGGATTTCCGGCGAGAATCGATGGCCAATCATAAGTCAGCCGAAAAGCGCATCCGACAAACTGCCAAACGCACAGCGATGAATCGGGCGCGAAAGAGCCGAGTACGGACCTATGTCAAGAAATTGGAGACAGCGATCGCCAGTGGCGACAAGGCAGCGGCGCAGTCTGCGTTCCGCGTAGCGCAACCCGAATTGCACCGGGCGATCACTAAAGGCGTGCTCCACAAAAATACGGTTTCCCGCAAGCTGTCCCGCCTCGCGGCGCGCATAAACGCGCTCTGACCAATAGCCGCCCCACCCGCCGCGGCGGAATGCCGCAGGCACCTGGGAACTTGAGGTTTGCAGGTAGTTCAATCGTCTCGGCGAAGCTGCCGAAAAAAATTGAGTGTTCGATCTTTAGTCCCACTTGCCACCAATCCGACACATAGGTACCTTAACAAATAACGGCCCCCGGAAATACAGGGTGTCCGTGTAAATGTGGGTAACGCGTCAAGAAATCGTCAAGAACTTGACTCTGAACAGACAGTAATAATCATCGGCAGGGGAGATAACCTGTTCCGCATAGAATAGTACTTTAGGTCAGAGCATCTCCTGGGCGGCGGGATATTTGCCAAAATTAAGCCATCATTGCTACTGTTCTGACTGGGGGGTGGACGGGTGGCGGAAGCGGCTCTAAAAAGAAGTCCCGAGGACACGGCGACCGCGTACGAAGAGGAGTGGGCCCGGGTTCTAGGTCAGCTCAAGGCGGAAATCGGCGACGATGCCTTTCGTAGCTGGCTGCAACCAATAAACCTCCACCGGATAGACAGCGGGCTAGCGATCGTCACCGCCCCCACACGTTTCTTGCGGGACTGGGTCAGGACCCACTACGCTGACCGGCTTTTGGCGCTCTGGCGGGCGGAGAACGAGCGGGTGACCCGCTTGTCGATTATCGTCGCCGCGTCACCGCAGTACCTGAACGGCAAACCTTCGCCTCCTCCCGAGGATACTGCCGAAATCCCTCCGCTTATGACAGCTCTGGCCGGCTCCGCGCCGCTCTTCGAAATTGGCGATGACCGGGCACAACTGTTAGCGCTGGATCAGCGATTCGTCTTCGAGAATTTCGTGGTTGGTAAGCCCAACGAACTCGCCCACGCCGCTGCCCGGCGTGTCGCCGAGGCGTGCGTCAGCCCGGCGCACACGGTGCCGTTTAATCCTTTGTTTCTCTATGGGGGCGTGGGGCTCGGCAAAACCCATCTCATGCACGCCGTAGCCTGGTATGTGCGCAAGCATGGCGGCGACCGGAAGATAATCTATCTCTCCGCCGAGAAGTTTATGTACCAGTTCATCCGTGCCTTACGATTCAAGTCGACGATGGACTTTAAAGAGCAATTCCGCTCCGTCGACTTGTTAATGATTGATGATGTGCAATTCATCAGCGGCAAAGAATCGACTCAGGAGGAATTCTTTCACACCTTCAACGCGCTAGTCGACGAGAACCGCCAAATAGTGATCTCGGCCGACAAGTCCCCGTCCGACCTGGAAGGCATGGAAGAGCGGATGCGCTCGCGGCTCGGCTGGGGGCTGGTTGCCGATCTGCATCCCACCACCTATGAGCTGCGGCTCGGGATTTTGGAGTCGAAGGCCGAGCAAAACGGCCTTCGCATTCCCCCTAAGGTGATGGAGTTCCTTGCCCACAAGATCACTTCGAATGTCCGCGAACTCGAAGGGGCCTTGCACCGGATCGCCGCTCATGTGCAGCTTATGGGACGCGACATCACGCTCGAGAGCGCGCAGGAGGTATTGCACGACCTGATTCGTTCGCATGAGCGACGTGTCACGATCGACGAAATCCAGCGGCGGGTCGCCGAGCATTTTAACATCCGTCTGGGTGAGATGACCTCCGATCGTCGCGCTCGTGCCGTCGCCCGGCCGCGGCAGGTTGCGATGTACCTCGCCAAGCAGCTGACGACACGGTCGCTACCCGAGATCGGCCGTAAATTCGGCGGGCGCGACCACACCACTGTCATGCACGCGGTTCGGAAGATCGAAGAGCTGAAGGGAACCGATCCCGCGCTCGCCGAGGATGTCGAGCTGCTGCGCCGGATGCTGCAGAGCTGAACGCCCCAAGAAGACTCCGCGCGAAAGCGGTTGCTGAGGCTGATAGCCATCCGTGCTACAATGCGGGTTTAGCGAGGAACTCGGGCCGGCCGACGCCGGTCAGGCAACTCTTATGTAGCAAAAATGAAACTCAACATCGAACGGGCGGCCTTCCTCAAAGCCCTGGGCCACAT
>JBARIB010000764.1:0-1882 GCA_049799535.1 Allostellaceae bacterium
CCAATGGACCGGTCCCATTCGCGCTTCGTCCATCGCCTCGCCGACGTAGGACTCTATCGTTTGCGCCGTCACCGCCATCGGCACCTCTCCCTCTCGCCTCTTCGGCCTGCTTCTGGTCGAGCTGGCCCTCTTTTACTAGCGATCACTTCCCCAAATTTCGCGGGGATTCCGTAGGCTGGAGGACGAAGATCGCCTCTTTGGGGGTGTTCGGCAATGGCAAATCGCGCTAAGTCGCGATCGCGCTTTGCCGTAAGAGGCGAGCCGCCGCGTGGTCGCGCGCTTCCCCAGTCGGGATCCGCAGTGAGTGTCGGTCTGCTGCGCACGATCGGGGCCGCGCCGGACCGCCGCCCTCGGCTGAACGGTGACTTGGCCGGCTTGGCGTTCCGCTTTGGGGTTGGCCTCGGTAGCACGATCTAGGATGAAGCGGGATGAAGAACGCCGCCGTGGATGAGGGCCGCTTATGGCTCCAAAGTGGAAGCGCCTGAAATCCTACCGGCGGTAGCTACGAGGCCACAGCGCCGTTTTCCTCGCCTAATGACAACAGCGTGGCGTTGCCGCCGGCGGCGGTGGTGTCGGTCGAGACGGTGCGTTCGGTCGCGAAGCGGTGCAGGTAGCGCGGGCCGCCGGCCTTCGGGCCGGTGCCGGAGAGCCTTTCGCCGCCGAACGGCTGCACGCCGACGACGGCGCCGATCATGCTGCGATTGACATAGCTGTTGCCGACTCTGAGCCGTGCGAGGATGTGGCGCACGGTTTCGTCAATGCGGCTGTGGATGCCGAGTGTCAGGCCATAGCCGGTCGCGGCGATCTCGTCGAGCACCCGGTCCAGCCGGTCGGCATGCCAGCGCACGACGTGTAAAATCGGGCCGAAGACCTCGCCCGAGAGCCGCGCCGCGCTGTCGATCTCAAAAGCCCGTGGCGCGAAATAGGTGCCGTGCTCCGTGCCGGGCGGCAGCGCGCAACTGTAGATCAGCCGGCCCTCGCGCTCCATCCGCGCCGCGTGCTGCTCGAGCGCGTCTTTGGCCGCAGTGTCGATGACCGGGCCGACATCGGTGGCGAGCAAGGCCGGGTCACCGATCGTCAGCTCCGCCATCGCTCCCGCCAGCATCTCGATCAGCCGGTCGGCGATGTCGGCCTGGACATAAAGCATGCGCGCCGCCGAGCAGCGCTGGCCGGCGCTGTCGAAGGCGGAAGCCAGCACATCGGCAACGACCTGCTCGGGAAGCGCCGAGGAATCGACGATCATCGCGTTCTGCCCGCCGGTCTCGGCGATGAACGGCACGATCGGCCCGGGCCGGCGCGCCAGTTCGAGGTTGATCCGGCGCGCGGTCTCGGTCGAGCCGGTAAAGGCGATCCCGGCGACGCGCGGGTCGGCGACGAGCGGCGCGCCGACCGCCTCGCCGGTCCCCGGCAGCAGATGCAGGACATCGCCAGGGATCCCCGCTTCGAGTAATAGCCGCACCGCGGCTGCGGCGATTAGCGGGGTTTGCTCGGCAGGCTTGGTGATGACGGCGTTGCCGGCGGCGAGCGCCGCCGCGATCTGGCCGGTGAAGATCGCCAATGGAAAATTCCACGGCGAGATGCAGGCGAAGACCCCGCGCCCGCGCAATTCGATCTGGTTGCGCTCGCCCGCCGGGCCGGGCAGGCGCACGGGTGCGGCAAAATCGGCACGCGCGCGCACCGCGTAATAGCGCAAATAGTCGACCGCCTCGCGAACCTCGGAAAGCGCGTCCGGGATCGTGCGGCCGCCTTCGCGCACGATCAGCGCCATCAGCGCCGCCATATCGCGCTCAAAGAAATCGGCCGCGGCTTCGAGCCTTTCCGCCCGCTCGCCCGCCGGGGTGCGGTCCCACAGCGGGGCGCTGCGGATCGCGCGCGCCAATGC
>JBARIB010000765.1:0-4427 GCA_049799535.1 Allostellaceae bacterium
CTCCTCTGACCGGCCTTGCCCGATCCGTGACCTCGTTCCAGCGCTGGCGGTCGATCGCACGGGCGGTCTTCGCACGACTGCGGATTAGCGATACGGGCATTGGCGCCTGCTGTCGTGGACTTGGCAATCGTCAACCGGCAGCCAGCCCTTCCCGCTCGACAAAAGGCACGCTCGACCTCGTCTTGCAACAGTTCCGTCAATTCGCGGCGGAGCTGGTCGGCTTCCCCGAGCGAGCAGGTTACGCCGACGCGGCAGCGGTATTGGGTTGTCTTCTTGATCAGCCCCCCATGCGGGGAGCAGGACGACCCGGTCGGGGAAAGCGCTGCCACCTACCGATGCAACGGGTGACAGACAGCAGCGAAGCGCCAGAGGCGGGCCAGAGATCGGCGAGGAAACTCTTGGCGCCGGCACGCCGGCCGCAGGCTCGATCCCGACAATTAAGGTCTCGTTACGGATGTCGAGATCGGCAGTGCCGCGTTCGACACAACAGACAAGGCGCTGGCAATCTTCCCTGATAGCGCCTTCGTATATTCATCGGAAATCTGTTTGCCGAGGCGGGATCCTTAGGCAAGGCTGAGCAGGAGTTTCTACTGTCCTCCGTGCTAGAAACCAACAGGAACGATGGGAAAGTCAACGGTTCGTCTCCAGCCTCTCGCGCATGGGCGGGCGATGGCTTTGAGCGCGCTCGGTCAACAGCGCTGAAGACGACTGATCAGCCGTCGACGCGGCTTTCTGCCGGCCGGCCGAACGCAGGCCACTTGCGCGCTATCCATTTGGCTAGGAGCTTCGCCGCGACGACGGCGAGCGACAGGGCGACCACCCAGCGCGCCAATGTCAGCACGGCCGGGATCGTGAGCTGCGGCCACGGGGTTAGCCACAGCGCCTCGCCTCGCACCATCATCCACTGCCACGCGATGTTCGCGATAATCGCGGACAGCACTATGATCCCCATCCGCCCCGCCATGCGGCCGCGAAGGATAAGAGCGAGCGCCGGCACGAAGACGCAGAGGACGGCGAGCTGGCCGATCTCGATGCCGATATTGAAGGACAGCAGCGACACCAGCAGGTTCGACCCGGCAAATTGCAGCTGCTCTTTGAGCACGTCGGCGAACCCGAAGCCGTGCACCAGGCCGAACAGCCCGGTGATGATCCAGCGCTGATTGACATTGGCGCCGATGATGTTTTCGATCGCCATGTAGAAGATCGATGCCGCGATCGCTGCTTCGATGAATGGCGGAAACCAGGGGCCGATCGGCGCCAGATTGTATGCGGTGCCGATCAATGTAATGGAATGGCCTAGTGTAAATGCGGTGATTATCGGTACGAGCGTGGCGATCCGGCGGAAGGGGATGATCAGGCACAGCAGAAACAGCAGATGATCGATGCCGCTCAAAATGTGCTGAATGCCGAGCTTCACAAACCCGACGGACGCCTGGTACCAAGCCGGATCGAGCGCTATGCGACCGGACGCGCCGGTGATCATCATTGCCCGACTGGCTTCGCCGAGCGGGATGTAGCGGACAGTCAGTTTTACATAATCTCCAAGTTCGGCCCCGATCGTCGTCTCGATCGAAAACACCGATTTAGGCGAGGAAATCGGATAAACGAAATGGGCGTCCAGATAGCCCTGGTCAAAGGCGATCACGGTGTCCGGCGCCAATGGCTCGGCCACCCGCGCGACCGCCCGATCATAGCCTTCGAACGAGCGATCCGCGAGTTGCGCCAGCTGGCCGGCGGCGCTCGAGGGCGCGAGGCGAGCATTGTCTTCCCAGAGCTGAAGAGCGCTGGCCAGACCCTTGAGCGCGGCCTCGACGGCGGGTCTGGAGGCCTCAAGCTGGTAGTGGTCCCCCACAAGCGGAAACGGCGCACCGCGCAACAGGTCCAGAGGTACGCGGACGACGAAGTCAAGCTGACGGGGCTCGACTTTGACAAACGCATTCATCATCCGGTCAAGTGGCAGATCGTGCGCGCTCGCCGAGGGCAAACCGACGGCCGTGTAGCACAGCCAAACAGCTGCACCGCAGATCCAACGCATTAACATTGGTGGTTCTTTCGACAGTAGCGGCGGCATCCAAGAAGCATCGCCTCTTGGCTGCCGCCGGCCGGCTTAGGCGCTTCTAGTTGCCGGGGCCTGATTCAACCTGCACGAACTTCTGGATGCGGCGGCCGGTGATCGTTTCAGCAACGTATATGTTGCCTTTCGAATCGACGGCGGCCGTGTGGCTGTAGGCGAAGTGACCCGCGTTGTGACCTGGACACGGGATGATCCCGCAAACGCCGAGAGCGGCAAACACGGACGCTGTTTTCTTGTCTATCAGCCAGACATTGTCGTTGTTCAGATCGACATCGACGATGGCGTTCTGGCTGGTCGGGCTCTTGGTCGCGAGATAGTCGATATTCGGCCAGAAATCCATGTCGCATGCTCGCGTCGTGAGGGAACCCAGGATCGCGGCGGCGTCTTCCGGGGTGGCGCTTTGGAACGCATTGTTCCCGACGACGAGCGTGTTGGTAGGGGGCGTCTGGCCGGCATTGAGGCCGATATTGATGATTCTCTTCGGCAGGCACAGAGGCTCAGGATTGTCCGTGGTCGAAGCAATACCGCAACTGCGATCAAACACCTGGATCCGGCTGTTGGGGCGATCGCAGACATAGACATTCCCGTCATTGCCAAGAACCACGCAATGCGGGTGGCCGCCACCAGTCGCTCCGAAAGTCCCGGCAGGGCACGCTTGGCTGTTGCTACGTACGCCGTTGATCACGCACGTCGTGCCCCATTGGCGATTGTAAGTGTAGGTTTGTCCACCGTCAGAAGTGGTGTAGACGACGATGCGGTGGTTGCCGTAGCCGTCGGCAATGTAGACGCTCCCCGGCGTATGGGTGACCGGATCCGGTAGCGGATCGACCGCCATGTCCGGCGGTTCGTTCAGCAAGGTGTGACTGGTGTTGAGGTCGTTCGTGTCGCCGCACGAGCTGAACGGGTTTGAGCTTGTTGGAGTGCCGTCACACATTCCCTTCGTACCGATCTGCGTGACGAACGTCGCCATGTCCTGTTGTGAGTTGGCCGTAGCGGGGTTGTATTTCTGAACGATGCCGTCGCCGTTTCCGCCGACCCAGACGTATCCCTGGTAATCGACATAGCAGCCATGCGCGCCATGCGGCATATAGGCTGCGTACCCGTAATCCGGGCCTGTTTGGATCAGGCTGGGGTTACCCCACCCGGCCACCACGTTGCCGTCAGTATCGAATGCGACGACCGGCGGAGACGGGATCGCCCCGCCTGCGGTGGCGTCATTCCCGTTTATTGCGCCCGATTCATTCCCCTGAAGGACTCCATTGATTGTTACGCCGACTTCCCATCCCCGGTTGAAAGTGTACACGTTATCATGTTGGTCGATGCAGTTTCCCGCGACCTCGCCTTGCACCGAGGTGTGCGCTTTGCCGTCATCCCCCACGGGGGCCGGCAGTGGTAGCGGCCAGGACGCGTCCACCGCAAACACCGGCTGTCGACTGCCACTACTACTACCATCAGCCCAAGACTTCCCCCCGACGATCGCGAGCGCGATCGCGGCGATCACCACACCACCGATGTAGGTATACTTTCTTGTCTTCATAGTTTTCCTCCGAAGGTCGGGACTTTTTACTAGGACCAGCTCTGTTTTGTGTTTTCTAGCTTAGATCCGTTGTGCCTCCTCTTTGAACTACCTCAACAACGCAACGCGAAGCTCAAAGCTATTTCGCGAGAATGGCTAGCATTAACGCATCGCGTTAGTGCTAGTTCCATAGGGTTAATTTTAGGATGCGGGTCAGGTAGACATCCCCGCCGGCTGAGCTAAAAATTAACGATGCTCCGTTCGGTTGGTGAGCGTAAAGACACAGCGTTATTTTTCTTATGCGGGAGCCAATCGGCGCATGGCGGCAGCCCTTCCTACTCGACAAAGGCACGCTCGACCTCGTCTTGCAACAGTTCTGTCAATTCGCGGCGGAGCTGGTCGGCTTCCCGGGCGAGCAGGTTACGCCGACGCGGCAGCGGTATTGGAGATTATCTTCTTGATTCGCCCTGATCGTGCGGGAAGGACGACGACCCGATCGGCGGGCGAGCACAATACTAGAACCGCCTGCTGCTCGGAGCGTCTTTAGCGCCAGCCCATCGCCCCGCAGGCTCGATGCCGACACCTGAGGTCTCGTTACGGATGTCGAGATCGGCCACGCCGCGGTACCAACTTAGCGGAATTATGCACTTGACAAAGTGGAGGCGTGCGCCGCAATTCTCGGTCGAAAGCCGGGAGCGAGTACCTGGCCGAGGAAAAGGAGGAAGAAGAGGAAGGGCCAGTCCCCGATCTAGCGCCAACTCCTGGATTGCATCTGCGATCTACCGATAATTTGGTTGTCTTTGTCGCCAGCGAATGCGTTGCGGCACCGCTTAATAT
>JBARIB010000766.1:0-2785 GCA_049799535.1 Allostellaceae bacterium
GCTCTGCGCAGCACAAGAAATCATCCGGGCGATCGACGCGGGCATGGAGGGGAATAGCTTGGATTTCCTCCGACCAATCCTCGCGCGCGCGCAGGTTCACGCCGACCGGATTGAGGTCGGCCTTCACGCCGGGCAGCTCGTCACGGCGCTTCTGCCTGGCGACGTCAGGATCCCCGATGCGTCGGCGGGCTCGTCGCCGGAAGCGAGCCCCGAGCCTGACGGCGATGGCGTCGTCCGCCGTCTGCGGCTGACGGTCCCCGCCGCGCTCAAGCGGACGGGCAAGGAGATGAAGTTCGTCATCGAGGGCGCCGCCGAAAACGGAACGCCGGATCCGAGTCTCATCCGCCTGCTTGTCCGGGCCCATGCGCTGAGCCGGAGACTCGCCGCCACGCCCGGATCAACGCTGGCGGATGTCGGAGCCCAAGAGGGCATGGGCGCGCCTTACGCGGCGCGCCTGATGCGCCTCAACTACCTCGCCCCCGACATCGTCGTCACGATCCTCAACGGCCGCCAGCCGGTCGGCCTCACGGCGAGCCAGCTGATTTCCGACACGCGCCTGCCGCTCGAATGGTCGGCGCAGCGCGCAGCGCTGGGATTTGGCTGAAGCGGGACTTCCGGAAAAACCCGGGCTAAAGCAACATTGGGCGCCCGCGGCTTCGAGGGAGCCTGGCGCGGTCTCTCCTCGACTTGCCTGGCGCGCAGTCAGAGACTCCCGCACCACCGAAATTGGACTTGGAGACCCAGGCCCGGAGACGGGCCAAGAGGCGCCTGAAAGCGTCTCTCCAGCAGCGATCCTTTGCGCGACCCTTGTAAAGCCCGGAAATGTCGCGACAAGTCCGGTTGGTCGCGAACTAAAAGCGTACTAGTTACGATTGCTTATGTCGTGGCGGAGCGAGATGGATTCGAACCAGAGGTATCTCTCGCCGTATTGCCTACCGCGCAGTCAGAGACTCCGGTACCACCAAAATCGGCCACAGCAAGAACCCGCACGACGGACATCGAGCCGCACTGGTGTGGGCCGAGGATGGAGAAGGGATCGCCGTGTCGTCCGTCCACGAGAGCCTGCACGGCGGCCGAAGGGATCCTGAACAGGCAATCTTGTCCGAGCGTCATGACCGCCGCTCCCTGGTTTTCAGGCGATTGGCGATCGCGGCGAATCCGCGCAGCGGAATGGCCAACCATTTCGGCCGGTTGGCGGCTTCGTAGCTGATTTCATAACTCGCCTTTTCGAGGATCATGAGATTGAGGAGAGGCGCTCGCGCCACGCCCAGGCCGAGTTGCGGAGCGGCTTTGACCGCAAGCCAATAGGCTTCCAAAAAAGCTCTAGCCGTTTCGCGCCGGAACCGCGCCAGCAGACCTTCGCGGCGCTCCCGAACAGGTTGGGAGCTGGCGTCGTTTTCCGGCAACGAGAAGGAGGCGGCCGCGTAGTCGAGCGACCGGAGAAATCCGGCGACGTCGCGCACCGGCGTCGTCTTGTTGCGGCGCTGGTCCAAGGGCCTCAGAGGCTCCCCCTCGAAGTCGATGATGTAGGCGTCCGATTGGGAGACGAGAATCTGGCCGAGGTGAAAATCGCCATGAACTCGGATCGCCAATGAGCCGCGCCCCGCCTCCGCGAGCTTCGGCACGCTCGCCATCAGATCCGGCGCGCGCGCGAGAATCGCGTCCGCGAGCGTCAGGAGCGAAGGGTCGAGACTGCGCTTTTCGCGCTCGAGATCCTTCAGGCCGCGCTCGATCTGGTTTGCGGCGTCTCTCGCCCAGTCTGATACGAGCTCGTCGCCGGCGACGATCGGCGCAAAGGCCGGATCATCTGTTTCTGCGGCCAGCGCCGCGTGCAGCTCGCCCAGCCGCTTGCCCACCACGCCGGCAAAGTGGTTAAGCGGCCCGAAGGTGTTCGGCGAAGTCGAGGCTGCGTCGTTCTCCAATGTTGCGTCGTCGAGCGCGCGCCGGAGATTGTCGAGAGTCCAGGTCCAAGCGTCGCCCTGGTTCGGAATGTTGCTCTGAATGATGAACAGCGTGTGGGGAACGTTTTTCTTGTCGACCCGGACGATCTCGCCCAGGAGTTGGGGAGCATTGGCGAAACCGCAGACGGTCAAGCGCCGCGTCATCTCCGCCTCGGGGTGCACCCCCGGCGAGACGCGCCGGATCAGCTTGATCATCGCCGCGTTGCCCAAGATCAGCGAACTGTTGGACTGCTCCGTCGTCAACCAACGGACAGCGGCGTCGCCGAGGTCAGGCAAGGCGTCGAGGCCCGGTTCACCGAGGCAACGGATCTCGCCGTCCCGCGTCGCCAAGACTGCGCGCTCGCGTAGGCACGTCATAATCGCTCGCGGCAGGGCTTCGAGCACAAAAGCGTCGGTGATGTAGCCGACCGAGCGGCCGCGCCTCACGCGGGCCATCGCGAGCTGTTGCGCCAAGGCCTGCGGCGTCGATCCTTCCCATGCGATGCCGGCTGGAACGAGGTAACGCTCGGCGCGATCACCCAAATGGACCTCGATTTCGGTGAGCAGGATTTCCCGAATCGGAGGAACTTCCACCGTGTAAGCGATATACACGCTGGTTATGGTCTCGTTCTTGGAGGAGAACCACCGCCGACGCTTGAGATAAGAGGGCAAGAGATCTCGCAGAATTGTCGTGGCGTAGCGTTCGCTAAGCAGCTCGCGCAAGCTTTCGCGGACGACGAGCGTTGGAAAATCCGGCAGTTGTTCAGGAGGTTCGGTGCGCCAACTCGGCGCTTCCTTGCTGGAGGCCCTCAACTCGAACCAGTGGAAACCATAGGGCGCAAGCG
>JBARIB010000767.1:0-5217 GCA_049799535.1 Allostellaceae bacterium
TGCCGAGCACGTCAGGGCGATCGGGGTCGAACGCTACATTGCCGAACAGCTCGATCCCGCCGCGATCCCGGAGCCGATCGAGTTGCGCTGGCGGCTGGCACAGCTCGACAGCTTGAAGCTCAACCCGGTGCAATTGCGCCAGCTTTACGGGCCGCTGCGCTCGTTGCGTGGATTCAAGTCCAATGGTGAATTGGAGAAGGCGCAGCGCGAACGGGTGCGCATCATCCTGCGGGACGCCAGCGAGGCACGGATCCTAAGGGCAATTCTGAGCCGGCGCCAACTCCAGGAGGTCATGGTCGATTTCTGGTTCAATCATTTCAATGTGTTCTCCGGCAAGGGCCTCGATGATCTGTGGATCGGCAACTACGAAGAGCAGGCGATCCGTCCCTTTGCCCTGGGCCGGTTCCGTGATCTGCTGTTTGCCACAACCAAACACCCGGCGATGCTGGTCTATCTCGACAACACATTGAGCACCGCGCCGGGCAGTCCGGGGGCCCGCGGCAGCCGGAAGGGGCTGAACGAGAATTTCGCGCGCGAGGTCATGGAGTTACATACGCTAGGTGCCGATGGCGGGTACACGCAAGAGGATGTCGTCACCCTCGCCCGGATCCTGACCGGTTGGGGCATCAACGCCCCCGATGCGCGGGCATACCCGGAATACGCGGCGGTCTTCGAAGGCGCCCGCCACGATTACGGCCCCAAGGTCTTCCTGGGGCATCAGATGGGGGCTCGCGGCAAAGCGGAAGGCGAGGAGGCGCTCGACATTCTGGCGCATCACCCGGCGACCGCACATCACATCGGCTTTGAGCTCGCGCAATATTTTGTCGCCGACGAACCGCCCGCCTCCCTGGTCGACCGGCTGACGTCGCGGTTCCGCGAGACCGACGGCAATATCCGAGAAGTCTTGAAAACGCTTTTCGCTAGCCCTGAATTCTGGGAAAGCTACGGCCGGAAATACAAAACGCCTTATCAGTTCGTGATCTCGGCCGTGCGGGCCTCAGGGCTGACCCCGAGCAATACACGGCCTCTGTTAGCGGCAATGGAGCAGCTCGGGATGCCGCTCTATGGCTGCCTGACGCCCGACGGATACAAGAATACCGAGGATGCTTGGCTCAGCCCCGACGCGACAACTCGCCGGATCGGCGTTGCCGCCGCCTTAGCCCGCGGCACCCTGCCAGCGAGCGGAGCAACTGGCGCATCGCCCGCGCACCCAGTCGATGCGGCGCATCTGGAGGTGATCTTCGGCTCAACCTTGTCGCGCACGACCCGGGATGCGGTCGCCGAGTCGCCCAAAGAGCTTCGCTCTGCCTTGATCCTGGGGAGCCCGGACTTCATGCGCCGCTAACAATGGTCATCCGACGACGTGACATTTTCAAATGCGCCGCCGCAGCCCTGTTGCCGTTCGGACCCGACGCGTGGGCGGCGGCAACCGCGGATGCCGTTCCACGGCGCCTCATCGTCATTCTGCTGCGCGGCGCCGTCGATGGCCTCAACGTCGTCCTGCCCTATGCGGAAGCGGAATATTACCAAGAGCGCGGATCGATCGCGATCGGGCCACCAGGAAAGCCTGACGGGGCATTGCTGCTCGACGGGCATTTCGGGTTGCATCCGGCGCTCGCCAGCCTGATGCCGCTGTGGGCGGAAAGCCAGCTTGCCTTCATTCATGCCGCTGGCTCGCCAGACCCGACGCGATCGCATTTCGACGCGCAGCTCTTTCTGGAGAACGGCACGCCCGGACAGAGCATGACCCGCGACGGCTGGATGAACCGACTGTTATCGGCGCTGCCCAGCCCGCACGGCCCGACCGACGCGGTCAGCCTCGGCCCGACGCTGCCACGCATTCTGGCCGGCAAAGCGATGGTTGCCAGTTTGCCGCTCGGTCCGAAGGGCACTCAGCCGTTGCCGATCGATCAAGCTGACGTCGCCCGCGCTTTCGACCGGGTCTATGCCGCCAATGATGCCCTTGGCCGTTCATACCGTGAGGGCCGAGCAGCGCGCGCCGAGCTGATCGGCGCTCTCGCAAAGGAACGTCAAATTGCCGACAACGGCGCTCCGCCGCCTGCTGGCTTCCCCGGGCAGGCAGTGCGGCTCGCGCAACTGATTCGCCATTATCCCAATATCCGGCTCGTGGCAATCGGGCTCGGGGGTTGGGACACTCACGTCAATCAAGGCAACCACAAGGGACAACTCGCCGAGCGCTTACGTCCGCTAGGCGAGGGCCTTGCCGCATTCGCGCGAAACTCGGGCGAGGCCTGGCACGATACCATCATTGTCGTCTTATCGGAATTCGGCCGCACCGTCCGAGAGAACGGCAATGGCGGTACCGACCATGGACATGGCAACGTGATCTGGGTCCTCGGCGGCGCGGTGAACGGCGGGCGAATCTATGGTGAATGGCCTGGCCTGACGGCGTCTCGGCTCTACCAATCACGGGACCTCGCAGTCACAACGGATTTCCGCTCTGCAATAGCCGCCGTGCTCGAGCGCCATCTGCGGCTAGCCGACCATCAGCTCGCCTCCGTTTTCCCCGATGCCCCAACGCCTAAGCCGGAATTGGCACAAATAATTTCGGGATGATTAGACGCGCCCGGCCGCCTTGCGGCCGAGCTCCAGCGCGGCAAAGGAATAGGTTGGCGCCGGCATCAAACAGCGGAACCCTTTTTGCAACAGCGCCTCGACATTCTTGCTGTCGACGTGCGGGTGGCCGCAAGCGACGTTGTACTGTTTGCAAATCGCCAGGATTTCGTCGATGGCCGAAGACACGGTTGGATGATCGTATTGTCGGGGCAAGCCCAGGTCTTGCGATAAATCGCCTTCGCCGATGATCACGACGCCGATCCCCGGCACCTGCTCCAACATCTTCGGCAGGTTTTGGATCGCACGCACCTCTTCGCACATGATCGCGACGAGAATTTCGCCTTGCGGATTGAGCGGCCAAACATCGGCGCGGGCGTAATATTCCTGCTGGGTTAGCCCCCAATACCGCGCCGCCGCTGCCGGTGCGTCGCCTCGCTGACCGGCCGGTTCGAAATAAGGCGCCGAGTGGGGGCGCGGATAACGGCAAGCCGTGACCGCGTTGCGCGCCTCTTCGACCGTGCTGACATGCGGCCAGACGATTCCATAGACGCCCTGGTCCAGTACCTGCTTTGCAACCCACTGGCTGATTTCACCGCCGTTAGGCGGGATTCGAACGAACGGGGTCACGGCCGGCGCCACACTGCCGGACCGAGCAATCTGGCGGCGGTCAAGCATGTATTGCAGGCAGTCCCGCAACGCTCGGATATCGTATGGCCGGTGCTCCATCTCGAACACCACGCCATCATAGGCCGCCGCACCTATGGCCTGCGCCACCCCAATCTCTGCGGCAGAAAAGCAAACGAAGGCAGGCTTGCCCTGCTCCAAGGCGTTAATCACGCCATTGAGGCGCGGTGTTTCGGCCATCGCCGGACCCTTCCGTAAAGTGGTTACCGTACTTCCGCGGTCTCCGGAGCGTCAACCGGCGGCGGCGCGGATGGGGCGCCGCCGTGGGTAATCAAAGGGTGGGGCAATGCTCGGGTTTCCGCGATCAATGCTTCGACCGAAGCGAAGTGATCCTTCCAGGTTGGCGCGCGCCAACTGCGGAGCCGGCGCATCTGTGCAGCACGGCGCGGTGATGCCGGGTCCGAATAGTCGATTACCGCGGCCCGCCAGCCCAGCCCGTCGAGCGGATCGAGATATTCCGGGATTTCCCCGCCATTTTCGCGCAAAGCCGCGAGATCGCTGCAAAGGACAGGAACCTCAAGCGCTAGAGCCTCGAGTAGCGGAAAGCCGAACCCCTCGGCGAAGGACGGAAGTAGTACCGCCTGAGCGCCCTTGACCAGCCGCCTTACTTCAGTGTCGGGTAGATCGCTGTATTCAAGGACGACGCCGCGCAATGCCGGGCAGCGTTCCAGCATATCGATCGCGTTTTCGGTTTCCCATCCGCGTTGTCCGATCAAAACCAGCCGGGGCGTCGCGGCGCCGAATTCCTGGACGAGACTGCGCCAGAGATTGAGCAGCAAGAGATGATTCTTGCGAGCCTCGATCGTGTTAACACATGCAAAATAGGGCGGCTCAAGCGGCGACGGGCCCCTCGGCGGCCCGGATGCAAAGTCGAGACCGAAGGGCGCAACGAGCACCGGCAGACTTCGCCCGGCACGCGCAAGGTAAGGATGAAACCCGTCTCGCGTGACGATGGAATTGACAATAATGGCGTCGGCGAGGGCGGCGGCGGTCTCTATGCGGCGGCGGTGCTTCTCGTTCTGCCCGGGGAGCGCATATTCGGGGAATTCGATCGGGATCAGGTCGTGTATGAGACAGACAAATCGAGCTTGGTGCTTAAGGCGAGCGATGACGCGGTAGTTTTCGAGATGGTGATGCGAGACGAGAAGATAGACCGGCTGAGAGGCTTGGCTATTGGCGAGACGCCGAAGCGCTCGCTCGCCGCTTATGAGGGCAGTTAGACGAAGGCTTCGCGCCAGTCGCGTAGCGCGCCGGAGCTGCTGAAATGAATCCGCATGCCGCCATGTGCTGGCCAGCGCCCTGACATATTCCTCAGCAACTGCTCGCCGCAGAACTCCGAAGCGGCCCAATGGCGTCAGCATCGTAAGACACAGCGGATCATTCCCGGCCAACAGATATTCGGCGTAGGCGAGCTCGACACGGTCGATCCCCGTCGGTGTTTCCCGCCCGGCGCGCGACACCAGCCGCGACAGATCGAATATGATCACCCGATCTCTCGCGGCGGCGAGGCGGCCAATTTAGACGACTCGTTGCGCATGATCCTCGACAGTAATATCAGGCCGCCCCGAGCACAAAAGGGTGATCGCGGCGGCTAACCCTGCTCGGGCCAGATCATAGCGGCGACCTTTGGACCCGATGTTTGGATTATTGGTTCACTGAGCCCTTTACGACAATCCCGGTGATGACTGGGCCAGTTATCGTGTTTAGAAGCGTGAAGAACTTTTGCAGTTCGTTGAGTCGGGCGTTGGCCACGTAGATCACGTCTTTGTCTTCGACGGGAAAGCGCTGGGCAAGAAAATATGCGTTCGCGTTGCTCATATCGAGCCGGTAAACAACGGGGGAGGTTCGATCGGGACCAGTGCCCAACTGCGAAGTATTGAGGGCGGTCACAACGCCCGGGGGCTCGAACCGGAAGAGGAAAACCCCGGTCGGATCCGCTCGCAGGTCTTGCAGGCC
>JBARIB010000768.1:0-1614 GCA_049799535.1 Allostellaceae bacterium
GTATTGCCCGTTGGATCGCCATCGCGCAACGCACGGCATCGACGACGCTGTTGAACTCGACGAGAAGGCCATCGCCCATGGCCCGCACGATGCGGCCGCGATGCTCGGCGATCTGCGGGTCTGCGAGATCCTGCCGGACTGCTCTGAGCGCCGTCAAGGTGCCCTCCTCGTCGATCCCCATCAGCCGGGAATAGCCGAGGACGTCGGCACACAAGATCACCGCAAAACGATGCTCTACCCTGGAATCTGCCACAACCTACCTGCGGCCCCCCGTGCTTCTGCGCGTTAACTTTTGGCAGCCTAGTACGAGGGAAGCGCGCGTCAAGCGACTTTGGCGCTGCGTGACACCTTCGAATGCGGCGCAGCCTTTGCTGCTCGACGCGAACACCCCGTAAATTCAGACCGGGATCTTTTTTCCGTCAAAGGTCGTTATCAGCAATGGTATTTTCATGAGCCGTGCTTTCGCGGCGATGGCGAGGTCACTTCCGCTATCGCCCGATCGAGGTGCTCTAGATGCAATTCCCACCGGTATTCTTTCTCCGCGGCAGCTCGAGACTTGGCAGCCATTTCGGATCGCGATTTGTTGTCTTGTAACAGCCGGACGATATACCCGGCAAACTGTAACGGATCATCGGTGGCGAGAATTCCTTCTCCCAGCGGCACTAATGTGCCGCGCCAGGCCGCAGTCGACGCGACACACGGCAGACCCATTGCGAGGGCTTCCAGAAGCTTGTTCTGAACCCCTCGACCCATGCGCAGAGGCGCGACGAACAATTCGGCCCGATCAAGATGAGGGCGAGTGTCCGCGACCCAGCCGGTCACTGTGACACCGCCTCGTTTTGCCAAGCGCCGCACTGCCGCAACCGGACGGCTTCCGCAGATCATGAGATTGGCTTCGGGGATTTCGGCCCGAATGGCCGGCAGGATATCATCGCAAAACCACATTACTGCATCGATATTCGGGCGGTAATCCATCACTCCCGTAAAGATCATCGATGCCGGCCGTTTTGCTGCTCCGGTAGTTCGGAAATATTCGAGATCGACGCCGTTGCCGACCAGAGTCACCGGAACTCCGGGAATCAGCCGTTCAAAATCGTCTCTTTCGTTTTCGGTGTGAACCAAGCAATGCGAGAAGGCATGCGCTATATGCCGTTCATAGGCGAGTAGCCGTCGGTCTTCGAGGGCATAGATCCATTTCAAGGGTATCCGCGACCGTTGAGCGTACTGCCGCCATTTCAGTGAGTCGAGGTCGCCGTACTGCATTATCCGCGGCACGTCGGGAAGGTGCTCGGCAAATTGCGCCACATTGCAGCTATAGACGATGATCAGATCGGGGTGCAGTTCGGCAAATTTGCAGCGGATCGCAGTGTGTAGCTTTGGCTCGTTGAGCGCCGCGACCGAAAGCGGCCGGCCCGAGATCAGCGCCCGCAACGCCCGAAATCTAATGGCTGAGGCGCTGACCGGCACGGCAGTCACGCTTGCTGCATAGTCTCGGAGACCGGAGAGATTGCCGAGGTCGACAGCGCCATCGCCGAGACAGAAGACATGCACCTCATGCTGCGCCGACAGGTGGCGGATTTCATTGAAAGTCGCGATCTTGTCACCGCGGTCGGG
>JBARIB010000769.1:0-5390 GCA_049799535.1 Allostellaceae bacterium
CGCCTGTTGTGCGGTTGCAGCGTGAGCTGCAAAAACGCCAATAATCGCTGCCGCGGCAAGGCTCTTCATTACTCTCTGCTTCGCCATTGACGTTCCCCTTCTGTGATCGTCTGCCCCACCATAGCGGTCTCTCTCCACGAGAGGGTCGATCCGACCATTCGCCAGATCCCCGGCGGTTCTGAGGCCAGGATGGTCCCTTTTGACCGACCTGGGCAACGGCAAATCGCATTTCACGGGAGCAAGAGGCGGTCGAATTAGGCGGTTGACGGCACCACAGCGGGGAACCGCGCTGTGTTGCCCGCACCGAGGCATACCTCTCCCCGTCGCTTGCTGCATCTGACGCCCCGCGCGCCTCATGCCGGCACCAGCGGTGTCCGCAGCCAGGCAATCAGCGACAGGGTGTCGCCGAACGGTGCCGGGCGCTAGGCTGCAGCAATTGGCGAAGAACTACAATGTCGGGATATCGACCATCCGGCGACACGGTGAGCCTGACGGAACCTTGTTATTCCCTGACTTGATGGGTGTACACGTTTGTGTATATAATATTGGTTGTTGGGGCGTGACCGGGGGGTTCCGCATGAAGGAATGGTCATGGATTTGGCATTCGAGTGGGACGAGGAAAAGAGGATAAGCAACATAAAGGAACGAGGCGTCGATTTTAGAGACGCGGCCCTGATTTTTGAGGGGCCTGTCGTAATGAAAGAGGACACGCGCGAAAATTACGGCGAGTAACGATTTAGAGCCTTGGGAAAGGTCAATAATGATTACTACGTCGTAGCCTACGTGGCAGGGATCGACCTGCCGGATCATCAGCGCTTGGAGGGCGGATGACGAAGGCAAAAAAAGATACGAGGAAATACTCTCTCGATGAACTTCGGGAGATGCGCGAGCGTGGAGAAACCGAAACCCGCGCCGACGCGCCCGCGCTTTCACTGGATGCGGAATTTTGGGACAACGCCCACGTGGTGATGCCGTCGCGCGGCAAATCCTCGATCCATCTGCGGATCGATAGCGACGTGCTGGAATGGTTCAAGGCGCAGGGGCGTGGCCATCTAACCCGCATGAATGCTGTCCTGCGTTCCTTCATGGAAGCACACAAGCAACATCGCCCTCGATGATCGCGGCCGTAGCCGAAACACGCGACCAGACGGCCGCAAGCCGACCCTCACGAAACGCCCATAAGCGCCTCGAAGCTGGCGAAACGCAGCGCAACGTGGCGCGGAGCTACAATGTCAACCACAGCACGATTTCACGCCAGGAGAGGCAGCCGACCATGGTCGACCTCACGGTATTCGATAAAATAAACGCGAATTTGGAAACGATGGAAATTGACCAGATTAAGCAGCAATTAGAACCTCTCATCAAGGGTATGGCGGTCACGTCACCCGTTTTCGATCCCGGCGCTTTTCTGTATCGTGCACGGAGGGTTACCTCGACATTCAACAAGACTATTGGCATGAGATATGCCGACTTAATTTATCCGCCGAAGGACGTTGCAAAGTTGGGGCGGATTAATCGAGATGGCGAGCCGGTCTTTTATTGTTCAATACATAAGGAGTCGGTTTTTTTGAGATGCAAGATTTGGCTCCTGGTGACGAGATCATACTGACGTTCTGGCAAACGAAGGACAAGATGCTTATAAATAATATTGGTTACACGGAGTATATTTTTGAAAGGCTTGGAGCTAAACGAGCATTACCGCAATGGTTCTCCTCAGCACCCGGCAGTAACGAGGCGACCGTTAACCTCCCGGGAGCGTCTCAGCAGGAATTGGACGCAGCATTTTCTCGTGATACAAACACGGTGCTACGCCGCATTTTGAGTGACCACTTCATGTCGCCAGTAAACCATCTGGAGACCTACAAGTATAAGCTAACGACGGCGATCGGAGAGCTCCACCTCGGCACTGTGAATGAGGTAAATCAGTTTGCGGGTGTGCTTTACCCCTCGGTGCGCATGTGGGCGAACGGCGATAACATTGCTCTCCTCCCTTGGTTCGTAGATAGACACCTGAAATTTAGGAAAGCATTGCACATAAGAATTGGCAAATGCGAAGGTTCTAGATATTCGATTAGATACCTGGATGCTGCAAATCAATTCGGTAGTGACGGAAAATTGCTGTGGCTTGGCGAGATGCCGAGTCGGACTCTTCAACCGAGGCAGGCGGCGATATGCACATGTAATTTCGGTGTCGACGATGATGGAGACTATGTGACTGGTCCGGATGGAAGGGCGTGTTACTGGACTGGTGTCGACGCCGCGACGGGTCAGATTTTGAAAACGTCACTAGGAACAACGAGCTTGACCGGGTGATATTTCCAGGATCCGCGTCACGCGCGCCGGGTGAACACCATGCCGCCGCCCGACTATACCGGTTTCTGGAAGCTGCTTTACGACTGGCAGACGATCATTGCCGGTGTAGCCGCGTTTCTCGGAGGTCTCATCGCCGCCGGAGTCGTCGCTTGGCAAGGTCGCCTCATCAAGCGGCAAGTCGCCTTTTCCACTTACCTCGATCTCGACAAGGAGTGGAACTCCGAGCAAATGATCGAGGCCCGCCAACGGGTGCATCCCGCGAACGGCAAAGATTTATGGGATGCTTCCCGGCTGGAGGCCATCCTCGAATTTTTGGAAAAACTCGCGGCCATGTTTAAGCTGTCTGGCGATATGCGTTTCATTTATCAAAGCACCCTCGGTTGGTATGCCGCACATTATTTCCTTTTCGCCCGCGAGCATGGGCAGATAGAAGCTCTCCGCAAAATGTGGGACGAGAATCTATATCAAGACCTTGAACAATTTTATGCGTTTTACATCGCACGCGAAGCAGGCCGCAGGCGAAAGGCCCAAAAACAGTGGGAGGCTACGCGTCTCACCACAGAGGAGAAATTTTGGGAACAAGAACGTAAAGATTAAACGTTCATTGGTTCTCCGCGTTGTGTCCTGTGAGTACTCGCTGTTGCTCATGCAATTGTACAGTAAAGGCATGCTCGCCGACCCCGAGAACGACCTCTCCTGTTGACCCATTCCAGAATCCATCTTGTGCGACTTTTGACAGTCGCCCCGGTCACTGGGAAATGTTGACCATATGGAAACTCAAGTCCGGCCCTTCGACAGGGAGCGGTCAGGTCCATCGGCGTTGCGCATAGGGGACGTTCTGTAGCCGTCCACCCCCGTTTCCAAACCGCGCCGGCTCCCCACATCATCCGTGATCGTCTTGGATTTGTAACATGGAGCTGGACGATGACCATTCTCGTCACAGGCAGCACCGGCACCATCGGATCGCAGGTCGTGCAGAGGCTCGCCGGGCAAAGCGCACCAATCCGCGCGCTCGTTCGCGACGACGCATCCAAGGTCAAGGTCCCCGCAGGCGTTGAGCCCGTCCAGGGAGACATGACGGACGTCGCCTCGATGCGCGCGGCGCTGAAGGGCGTTGACACGCTGTTTCTGCTCAATGCCGTGGCGGCCGACGAGGTGACCCTGGCGCTCGTGACACTCGACCTCGCGCGCGAGGCCGGCATCCAGCGGATCGTCTACTTTTCGGTGCTCAACAGCGCCCTGTTCGACGATGTACCGCATCGCGCCCAGGCCAATCCCGCTACGGGGCTGCGGCCAGCTTACTTTATGATATATAGAATGCCAAACCTTGGAGCTTCATCATTTACATGAAGTAATATCGCAACGATAAAACATTGTGATAGTTATTACTGTGAAATTGTGGAGTGCGAATGGAAATGATCCGTATGACAGAAGCCGAGGTGCTAGGCTTTCGGGCCTTGGCCGACCGGGCCCGCCGCGAGCCGGTCGCGATCACCACCAAAGACGGCCAAGAGGAATTCGTGGTGCTGTCGGCCGAGGAATATGCGCGGCTCAAGCGGCGCGATCGGCGTGTCGGGCTTACCGAGGACCTCCCCGAGGAGTGGGTTGAGGCTGTGCGCAACGCCAAGGTGCCGGACGATTTCGCCGCCCTAGACGCCGAGCTGAAATAGCTGCGCGCGTGCCCCTCCCCGACCCAATTCCGGGTCTTGTTATCCGCTACAGCTATCTGTGGCAAAGCGAGCACCTGGCCGGGCGGGAAGAGGGCCAAAAAGACCGCCCCTGCGCGATCATAGCGGCGCTGCGACCGCACGATGACGTCGGCGAAACCCGGGTGCTGGTCTTGCCGGTCACGCACAGCCCGCCAGCCCAAGCCTCCCTCGCGGTCGAAATTCCGCCCCGCGTCAAAGAGCGCTTGCGGCTTGATGCCGAGCGCTCCTGGGTGGTGCTTTCCGAGTGGAATGAATTCATTTGGCCCGGGCCAGATTTACGGCGTGCGCCCGGCGGCGATGACAGCTCGGTCGCTTACGGCATGCTGCCGCCGCGACTCTTTGCAATCGTCCGCGATCGCTTTCTTGCTCTCGTTACCGCGCGCGGCGCCCGCCGCGTGCCTAGGACTGAGTAACGCGGGCGGGGAGCGGATAGGAGAGGTCGACACCACAGCAACGCACAGCGAAGTGCGGGACATGCTCGGCACTTTTGCCAAAGTCGGCGTAGCCCCTTTGACGCGCAGCGCGGCACGCTTCTTCCAAAATCAGCGTGATTTTTCCAGAAAGCAAATTCGGCGACTTTCCGTAAGGCCGTTCTGCGGCTTTTGCCGGTCGCTCCGGTCACTGGTAAACGTTAACAATGTGGAAAACCAACTCCGGCCCTTCGACAGGGGGCGTTCAAGTCCATCGGCGTTGCGCATATGGCACGCCCTGTTGCCGCCCACCCCCGTTTCCAAACTGCTCCGGCTCCCCACATCATCCGCCATCATCTTGGATTGCAACATGGAGCTGGACGATGACCATTCTCGTCACAGGCAGCACTGGCACCATCGGATCGCAGGTCGTGCAGAGGCTCGCCGGGCAAGGCGCGCGAATCCGCGCACTCGTTCGCGACGACGCATCCAAGGGCAAGGTCCCCGCGGGGGTTGAGCCCGTCCAGGGAGACATGACGGACGTCGCATCGATGCGCACGGTGCTGAAGGGCGTCGACACGCTGTTCCTGCTCAATGCCGTGGCGGCCGACGAGGTGACCCAGGCGCTCGTGACACTCGACCTCGCGCGCGAGGTCGGCATCCAGCGGATCGTCTACTTTTCGGTGCTCAACAGCGCCCTGTTCGACGATGTGCCGCATTTCGCAGGCAAGTACCTCGTCGAACGGGTCATCGACACGCAGGCCATTCCCGCTACGGTGCTGCGGCCGGCTTACTTCATGCAGAACGACCTGCTGTTTCGGGATGCGCTGAAGGCTGGCATCTACCCCCAGCCCATCGGCGGCGTCGGGGTCACGATGGTCGATATCCGAGACATCGCCGATGCCGCCGTGGCGGAGTTGCTGCGCCGCGAGCGAGCGCCCCATCCGCTGCCCCGCAC
>JBARIB010000770.1:0-7289 GCA_049799535.1 Allostellaceae bacterium
GCGCGACGCGGCTCGGCGGGCCTTGCGCCGCGTTCTCAATGAGCGCTTCGGCAAGCGCCCGCTGGTCGAAATTCACCTGGTCAGGATTTGAGGATCGGCATGATTGGGCGTCTCAACCACGTAGCGATCGTCGTCCCCGATATCGCAGCGGCGAGCGCTGTCTACCGTGAGACCCTCGGCGTGCGCGTCTCGCAACCTTCGCCGCTGCCGGCGCATGGCGTTACTGTTGTCTTCGTGGAATTACCGAACACCAAGATCGAATTGCTCGAACCGCTCGGCCCCGCATCCCCGGTGAAGAACTTTCTCGAGCGCAACCCCGCAGGCGGCGTGCACCACCTGTGCTATGAGGTCGAGGATATCATAGTCGCGCGCGACCGCTTGCGGGCGGAAGGCGCAAGGGTCCTCGGTGACGGCGAACCGCGGCTCGGCGCTCACGACAAGCCAGTGCTGTTCCTGCACCCGAAGGATTTTTGTGGAACACTCATCGAGCTGGAACAAGCGTGAGCCGGCGTAAGAGCTGACGCGCGCGGCAATGGGCTGGGTCACTGGGATCATCGTATATGTCCTCGTCTGGTGGGTGACGCTTTTTGCCGTTCTGCCGTTGTGGGTGACCCCCGCCGAGCCGGACGACCCAGGCCATGCCGCCGGCGCCCCTCAACGCCCGCATATGTTGTTGAAGGTGGCCGTTACGACCCTGGTTTCTGCACTGATATGGCTCGGAATTTTCTTTCTGGTGCGCTCTCCGTGGCTGAGCTTCCGCGAGCCGTGAATTGAGCGCTGAATATTGCCGGATTGCGCCGGGCCATCCCGTGCATCGTGCCTATCATGACGCCGAATACGGTTTCCCGGCGAATGATGAGACAGTGCTGTTCGAACGGCTGGTTCTCGAGATCAATCAGGCCGGCCTATCTTGGCTGACGATTTTGAAAAAGCGCGAGGCTTTTCACACTGCCTTTGCAGGTTTTGAGGTCGATCGTGTCGCCGCGTTTGGGGCGGCCGAAATTGACCGCCTGCTCGCTGATCCCGGGATCATTCGCAATCGGCTCAAAATCGAGGCAACGATCGAGAATGCCCGGCGCATCCAGGCGCTGAGAGGGTCGCATCGTTCGTTCGCGGGCTGGCTCGCGGCGCATCACCCCCGCTCGGCCGAGGAATGGACGCGGCTCTTTCGCGGAACCTTTCGCTTTACTGGCGGGTTGATCGTGAGCGAATTTCTGATGAGCGTCGGGTATCTCGCCGGAGCACACGAACAGGACTGCCCGGTTTTCGCCCGCATTCTCGATCTCTCACCGCCTTGGTCGCGGGTGGCCGCCCGCGTTTGACGACGCTCCTGGTTTTATCTGAAACTGCGCTGGGGCAGTCACTCCAATCGAGGTGATCTTGATGTCGGTGCGGCAGAAATATCTAAGGCTTTTCTCTGATATCATGCCCGTGGGCGCAGGTGGCATATTGCTGCTGCTGGGCTCCGCCGCACCGGGCAACGCCGCTCTGAGCCCCGAAGTCGTGGAGCCTCCGGCTTTCACATCAGTCACCGAGCGGCTCGCCGCCATTCGACATGCGGTGTCCGAGGCCGCTGATGCTACTTCCCAATTGCACGGTCGTGACCAGCAACTGGCTTGGGGCAATTGGTGGCGCAACGGCGGGTGGCGCAACGGCGGATGGCGCAATGGTGGATGGGGCAATTGGCGCAATGGCTGGCACAATGGTTGGCCCAATTGGTGGCGCAACTGGTAAGGGGGTCACTGGAGACAGGCTCGGGAGAAGCGCACGAATTTGACCGCTGCGAAAATACTCTGCTATACACGCGCCGGGGCAGATCACGCGTTCGCCTAGGCGATGCTTGATGAAGAGGGGGGTTCCGATGTCGCAACGAGGAAATTACCGCGTCGCCCTGTCGCGGCTGTTGCCTGCGGGAGCCGTTGGTGTGTCCGTCTTGCTCGGTGCAGCTGCGCCCGGGAACGCCACTGAGGACCCGGCGAATGGCCAACCCTCGGCGGCGAATCAAAGCAGCGTTTCAGAGCGGCTGGCGGCGATTCGGCAAGCGGTTTCCGCGGCTGTCGGCAGTGAGAGCAGTGGGGCGAAATCGGACGACAGCAATCGCCGCCTCGCCTGGGGCAACTGGAACAATTGGGGTTGGTACCGTCCCCGGCGGGGGTGGGGCTGGCCCAACTGGAACAATTGGCGTAATTGGAATAATTGGCCCAATTGGTGGCGTAACTGGTAGCCCATCAGCCGCGGCAAATCGCAGGCCACCTTGTGCCGAAAATCGAGCTGCTGGTCATCCAGCCAACCCCCTTCTGCAATATCGCCTGCCGATATTGCTATCTGCCTGACCGGAACTCGAAGGCGGTTGTCGCACCGCACACTCTGGCCAATCTTTTTTCGCAAGTGTTTGCATCGGGTTGGGTAGACCAGTGCCTGTCGGTGGTTTGGCATGCAGGAGAGCCGATGGTCGTGCCTATTGGTTTCTATCGTGATGCCTTTCGCCTCGTCGACGCGTTAAAGCCGGCGGGGCTGTTGATTACCCATTCGTTCCAGACCAATGGCACATTGCTTGACGACGAGTGGTGCGAATTTCTTCTCGAACAGGGTGTCAATCTCGGTGTAAGCATTGACGGGCCCAAACCTCTGCACGATCGCAACCGGCTGACCCGATCCGGACGAGGCACCTTCGACAAGACGATCGCCGGCATCCGCTTGCTGCGCCAACGTCAGGTTCCGTTTCACGTGATTTCAGTCTTGTCTGCCGAGAGCATGCGGGCTGCCCGGGAGATGTTCGATTTTTATGTCGAGGAAGGAATTCAGCAGGTCTGCTTCAATGTCGAGGAATCCGAAGGGAGCCACGTCTCCCAGTCATTCGGGGAGCGCGGCATTGAGAAGATGTATTATCGTTTTTTGAGCGAGTTCTGGCGCCTCTCGGCGGCGGCTCCCGGCAAGATCGCGTTCATCCGGGAAATCGAGCATGCCGTGCAGCAGGTTATACGGCCCGAGAATGCTCCATTCGGCAACCAGCTGGTCGAGCCTTTCGCGATTACCAGCATGGATTGGGCGGGTAACATATCGACGTTTTCACCCGAGCTGTTGGGCTTGAAGAATCCTCACTACAGCGACTTCCTGCTTGGCAATATCAATCGCGATGCACTCGTGGACCTGCCGGAGGGGACCAACTTCAAGAGGATGCTGGAGGACATCGAGGCAGGCGTCGCGATGTGCCGCGAACGCTGCGAATACTTCAGCATCTGCGGCGGCGGCGAGCCGGTCAATAAGCTCGCGGAAAACGGCACCTTTGCCAGCACCGAGACGACATATTGCCGCCTGACCAAGATGCGAGCGACAGATCTCGTATTGGATGCATTGGACCGCGTGCAGGCGAGCGGAGCGCACTGGAATTGCCCAGGTGCAGCCTGTGCCGAAATGTCGGCGCAGATCCATGATCGAAGCGTCGCTTAAGAATGATCATTGTCGATCCGGAGGACCGCATGAACAAGAACTTCCGCCGGTTGCGCGCGTTGACGATGAGCGCCGCACTGCAAGGCAGTTTGATCGCGCTCGCATTTGCTCAAGGCGCCCCAGCGCCCCCGGGCCCCGGAGGCCAGCCGGCACAACCATACAGCGAGGGGCAAATGGTCGAGGCGACGCCCTCGGATGAAGCCACGGCCGAGACGGAACTCCCGGTTCTCTACGTCACCAGTGTTGAGGTTCTACGCACTTCGACTGAGCCGAGGCTCGATATCGTGCGGGTCATTGGGCTCGCGTCATCACAGGGCTGGAGCGCACCGCAACTGGTCCCAACCTTTGTGGGAAAGCCATTGGACGATATTCTCGATCTGCAGTTTATCGCTACGGTGCCTTCGGAGTCGGAAAAGGCCGACGGATTTGTCCCGATCGGCGCTATCTTCCCGCTCGACCCCGGCCATCCGTTCAAGGGCGTGCGCGTCCGCGCCTCGGAGAATGCAATCGAGGTCAAACCGATCCCCGGCGCTAACCAGATGCAAATCAACGTCGAGGACTGTCGCGCCTGCATCGGAAAGAAATTCGTCGAACGCGGTCAGGCGCCGCCGGGACAACAGGGGATCGTGCGCCAGGAGGATCTGCCCAAGGTGTTGCGCTGGATCATCCCGTCGCGCGGCATCAGGGGCATTACTCATAATCCCAATCGCCTCAATCTGATCCTCAGCGACGACAACACGATCGTCGAAGCGTTCTGGGAATAGCGGGGAGAAACCTAAGAAAAGAAGCTTCGAGACGCGCCCTTGGGGGCGCTCGCGGTTATCCAGTAGAACTCCAATTTTCGGCTCTTACACGTCGAGATTGGCGACGTTTAGGGCGTTCGATTGGATGAAGTCGCGGCGGGGCTCGACGAGGTCGCCCATCAGGGTCGAGAAGGTCTCCTCGGCCGAGTCGGCGTGGCTGATCTTGACCTGTAAGAGAGAGCGGACCTCGGGGTCGAGCGTGGTTTCCCACAATTGTCCTGGGTTCATTTCGCCCAGGCCCTTGTAGCGCTGTACGTCGATGCCGCGCCGACCCAATTCCATTACCGCTTCCACCAGACTGACAGGACCGGTGATCGGATAAGTCTTATCGCGCGCCGTGAGCGTGCCGGTATGATCATAGGCTTCCCGCAATTTAGCGATGTCGCTGTCGAGCCGGCGCGCCTCGGCACTGCGCAATAAGGCGGCATCGATCAGCCGCCGCTCGTCAATGCCCTGATGCGTGTGGCTCAAGACTAGGCCTTCGCCGGCAATCACTTCGCCCTGCCAGTTGCGCTCATGCTCGGGGGCCAAGCGGTTTAGGCGCTCGGCGGTCGTGTGCGCCGCCTCGATCGCCCGGTTTGGGTCAACCAATACCGCGCTCGACAAAGCACCGGCGATCGCCGCCTGCTCGGCTACCTTGATGTTGCCGATTTTCCCCGCCAAGGGCTGCAGCCAGCGGCGATGCACGCGCGCTTGCTCCATCAAATCCCTCAGATCGTTGCCGGCTCGCTCGACCCCGTCATATTGCGTGAAGACCGAGTCACGCAGCGCCGCGTCGATGCAATAGGCTTCGAGCGCGCCGTCGTCCTTGAGATAGACCGCCTTGGCATTGCCGCGCTGCAGCCGATAAAGCGGCGGCTGCGCGATGTAGAGAAACCCCTTGTCGATGAGGCTCGCCATCTGCCGGAAGAAGAAGGTCAATAGCAAGGTGCGGATGTGGCTGCCGTCGACATCGGCGTCCGTCATGATGATGATGCGGTGATAGCGCGCCTTGTCGGGATCGAAATCCTCAGTGCCGATGCCAGTGCCGAGCGCCGCGATCAACGTGCCGATCTCGGCCGAGCTTAGCATCTTGTCGAAGCGCGCGCGCTCGACGTTGAGGATCTTGCCTTTGAGGGGCAAGATCGCCTGAAAGCGCCGGTCGCGACCCTGCTTGGCCGAACCGCCGGCGCTGTCGCCCTCGACGATAAAGAGCTCGCTCTTCGCCGGGTCGCGCTCCTGGCAGTCGGCGAGCTTGCCCGGCAAATTGGCGATGTCGAGTGCCCCCTTGCGGCGGGTCAGGTCGCGCGCCTTGCGTGCCGCCTCGCGCGCTGCCGCGGCTTCGACGACCTTGGCGACGATTTTCTTGGCATCGGCCGGGTGCTCTTCGAACCATTGGGTCAATTTATCGGCGACGATGCCCTCGATGACCGGGCGGACCTCGGACGAAACCAATTTGTCCTTGGTCTGCGAGGAGAACTTCGGGTCGGGCGCCTTGACCGACAGGATGCAGCTGAGGCCCTCGCGCATATCCTCGCCCGATAGCGTAACCTTCTCCTTCTTGGCGATGCCGCTATCGTTCGCATAGGCGTTGACCGTCCGGGTCAACGCTGCGCGGAAGCCGGCGAGGTGGGTGCCGCCGTCGCGCTGCGGGATATTGTTGGTAAAGCAGAACATCGTCTCGTGGTAGCTGTCGGTCCACTCCATCGCGACTTCGAGCACGATGTCGTCCCGTTCGCCGCGAATCACGATCGGCGGTGAATGCAACGCCTGCTTCGAGCGGTCGAGATAGCGGACGAAGGCCTCGAGGCCGCCGTCGAAATGCAACGTGACGGTCTTCGGCTCGACGCCGCGCAGATCAGCAAGCACCAAAGTTACGCCGCTGTTCAGGAACGCCAGCTCGCGGAGCCTATGCTCAAGCGTGGCAAAGTCGAACTCGGTTTTGCTGAAGGTCTCGAGGCTCGGCAGAAAGGTGATCTCAGTGCCGGTCGCTAGACCCTGGCGGCTCGATCCCGCCGGCCAGGCTGGAGCCGGCCCGATCTCGACCAGCGGAGCCTCCGGTGCGCCGTCGCGGAATCGAATGAACCATTCCGACCCGCCGCGGAACACGCGTAGATCGAGACGGGCGGATAGGCCATTAACGACCGACACGCCGACGCCGTGCAGGCCGCCCGAGACCTTGTAAGCGTTTTGGTTGAACTTGCCGCCGGCATGTAGGTGCGTCATGATGACCTCGGCGGCCGAGACGCCCTCTTCGTCGTGAATGCCGACCGGGATGCCCCGGCCATTATCGGTCACCGTGCAGGAGCCGTCGGCATTCAACGCGACGGTTACGGTATCGCAATAACCGGCAAGCGCCTCGTCGATCGCGTTATCGACGACCTCATACACCATGTGGTGCAGGCCGGAGCCGTCATCAGTGTCGCCGATATACATGCCCGGCCGTTTGCGTACCGCCTCGAGCCCGCGCAACACCTCGATTGATTGCTCATTATAGATCGCATCCTCCCCATTGGCGGCGCCATTGCCGTTGGCACCGGTTGGAATGTCGCCCAGACCTCGTGGAGTGCCCGCACCCCGTTTGGCGGCCGCCCCGCCGAGCGGGTCAAGTGGATCGGATGCCGGTAAGTTCGCCATGTCCCCTTCTTGTTGGTAGTTTCGGAGATCAAGAGAAGCTCGCGGCCAGCCTCCCGTCGTGCACCGACAAAAACTGGGCTTCGCGCCGCAGCGGCGCGAACAAAGCCTCGTCGGTGCCGGTCAGCCAAGCCTGGCCATCAAGCCGCAGGAGCGCATCAAACAACGCCGCGCGCCGCGTCGCATCGAGATGAGCAGCGATCTCGTCGAGGAGAAGCAGTGGGGGCTCGCCGCGGACCTCCCGCTGCAATCTCGCATGGGCGAGCAGGATCGAGATCAGTAAGGCCTTCTGCTCACCCGTCGACGCAAGCTCGGCAGCCGTGCCTTTCTCGGCCAAGCTGACCACAAGATCGGAGCGGTGCGGTCCAACCAATGCGCTGCCGATCTGCGCATCGGCCTGCCGATTGGCGGCCAGCGCCGAGA
>JBARIB010000771.1:0-10643 GCA_049799535.1 Allostellaceae bacterium
GGCCTCAACCCGCAACAATTAGCCTTTGGCTATACCCAAAGCCTAATCGGCTGCCAAAGAGTGCTTTCCGGCCGATTAGATGCCGAAACCGACCCGGCGTGAATTTCCGGTGAGCAGGCGGCGGTAACGAGCGAGAGCCCAGAGCGGAAAAAACGCCCGGTAGCCGTGATAGCGCAAATAGAATACCCGCGGGAACCCAACCGCCGTGAACCACGGCTCGTCCCAGTTGCCTTCCTCATCCTGGCTGTTGATCAGATAAGCTACGCCGCGCGCGACCGCCGGGTGGTCGACCTCGCCAGCCGCCATGAGGCCCAGCAACGCCCAAGCGGTTTGGGAGGAAGTGCTATAGGGCGCATCGCCTCGTGGTCCCCCCGGCCAGTAGGACTCGCCTCCTTCGCCCCAGCCGCCATCCTCATGCTGCCGCGAAAGCAGCCATGACACTCCGCGCCTAACTGCAGGTGAACCCGACGGGATGCCGGCCCCGTTGAACGCGCATAGGACCGACCATGTTCCATAGATGTAATTCGTTCCCCATCTGCCAAACCAGCTGCCGCCGGTTTCCTGATCGGCCTTGAGATAGTCGATTGCTGCGGCGACGGCCGGATGGTCCGAGCCGTAGCCGATCTGACTGAGGAAGCTGACGCAGCGGGCGGTGACATCCGCCGTTGGCGGGTCAAGCAGCGCGCCATGATCGGCGAACGGGATGTGGTTCAAATAATAATGCGTGTTGTCGGCGTCGAAGGCGCCCCACCCGCCGTTGCGGCTTTGCATGCCGATGACCCATTCCGCCGCTCTATCAATGGCTACGCGATAACGCGACCCGCCGAAACGGTCGAGCGCCAGTCCGACAGCAGCCGTGTCGTCGAGATCGGGGTAGTGGGGATTTTCGTACTGGAAGGCCCATCCCCCCGGACGCAAGCCAGGCCGGGTCGCTGCCCAGTCCCCGGCCAAATCAAGCACCTGTCTCGCCTCGAGCCAATCGAGCGCGCTCCTGATCGTCGGTACCAGGCGCTCGTCGTCGACTTCCATCAGCGCGTGGCAGGCCAGCGCGGTGTCCCAGACCGGGGATAAGCACGGTTGACAATAGGTCCGCTCACCGAGCACGAGAAGTTTACGAAGCGAGGCAAAAGCCGTCGCATAACCGGGATGATTGGGCTCATATCCGAGGCAATCGAACATCATCACCGCGTTGGCCATCGCGGGAAAGATCCCGCCTAGTCCATCATCGCCGTTGAGGCGCTCGGTCACCCACGCGACGGCCTTTTCGATTGCCCGGCGCCGCGCGTCACGCGGGAAAAACGGCTCGGCGGCGCGCAGCACCCGGTCGAGCATGCCGAAGGCAACCGCCAGCGGCGACGAGGGGGGGCCGCTGATCCAATTCCGGACCGTTTCCGGGGGTTCGAGAAAAAGTTCGCGGATCCTGATGCCGAGCGGGTTCCGGGCCCGCGGCCGCATTGCCATAAGCACCAGCAGCGGCACGAGAACGGTGCGCGACCAATACGATACCTTAGCGATGTGAAAGGGAGACCAGCTCGGAAGCAGCATGATCTCCACCGGCATCACCGGAACCGCGCGCCACGGAACCTCACCGAACAAAGCGAGCAGAATCCGGGTGAACACATTGCAGCGCCGCGCCCCACCCTGTGCCAGGATCGCCGCTCGGGCCCGCGCCATGTGGGGTGCGTCCGCAGGATCCCCGGCCGCCTTCAGCGCGAAATAGGCTTTGACCGAGGCGCTAATATCAAGCGCACCCCCGTGGAACAGAGGCCAGCCACCGTCGTCGCCCTGGTTGGCGCGAATATGGCGGGCCATTTGCGTTTGCAGCTCAGGCTCGATGCAGTCGAGATAATGCTGCAGCAATATGAATTCCGACGGGATCGTGACATCGGCTTCAAGCTCAAAAACCCAATGCCCATCAGCGTGTTGCATGGCGACTAAGGATTCGCTGGCTCGTGCGATCGCTTCGTCGAGTCGCGCCGCTAGAACGCGGCGGTCAGGCGGCGCCGTAGCTTTCGTTGTCAGGTCGTTCATGAAAGGGCGTGATCTTCTTCTTGTTGAGCTTCTGCGGATTGGAAAAGCGCGCTTTGGTGAGAGAACGCCTGGGGCCGGTAATCGCTCACGCTGCGCGCCGCAGCAAAGCCGGAGCGAATAGCGCCTTCGATCGTAGCGGGCAAGGCTGTATCGACATAATCGCCGGCCAGTTGAAGATTCCTCCAGTCCGTCGTCTGCCGCGGCCGGCGTTTCAGCTGCTCGGGGCTAGCCAGAAACGTCCCCCTTCGCTCCTTCACAACCCGCGCTGGCGGCACGGGGTCTTCCGGAAGTTGATAGGCCAGCGAAACATCGCGCCAAAACAGCTTGAGTAGATCCGAGGCTCCGACGTCGACGAATCGGTCAGCAGCGCTGACCGTTACCGATAACACCCGAGGCTTGCGGAAGATCCACTCTGCCGTCCCGCCGATTACGCCGATGAAAAGCGGGGCTCCCGCCGGGGCACAGCAGAGGAAATGCGCGTTCACAATCGGCGAGTAGAGATCAGGGACGATGAGCCCCGGAACCAAACGGGCGGCGACTGCCGCGGGGACGGCGAGGATGACCGTATCAGCGCTGTCGAGTGCGATCGATCCGGCCTCAAATTGAAGCGCCGTAACACGCTCAACTTCGAAAGAGAGCGCCCGCAGACGCGCCCCGAAGCGAATGTCGGCGCCCTGCCTTCGCAAACGGGCGAGCGCCGGCGCGACAAATGTCTCCGAAAGGCCGACACGGGGCACTAGTGGACGACATGCGGCCCCGCCGCGCCCAAGCGTCTCCGCCAGCATCCGCCAGAACAGGGTGGCCGAGGCCTGCTCCGCGATGGTGTTCAGCGCGGCGACGGCGAGGGGCTCCCATAGCCGCCGGAACAAGCTGTGCCGCGGGTCGAGCACCTCGGCCACGGTTGCGGAGGGATCTGCCCGCCGTGCCGCCAAAGCGGCGAGGTAGTCTTTAGCCCGCGTTCCTGGAACGCGCCTTCCGGGCTGAAAAACCCACCAGGGCAAAGCCCCGCGATTGGGCCTGATCGCCCAACGCTGTCCAATCGCAGCATCGATGAAGTGAAAGACCGCCTCTGGCGGCCCCGCGAGTGTCGAGAGCGCGCCGATAACTTTGAGGTAATCGAGCGCTGCCCGATTACCTGCCAAAAGCAAATGATTACCGTTGTCGATCCGGCAGCCGAGTTCGGGATCGAAATAGGAGCGGCACCGCCCGCCTGCTTGCGGCGCGGCCTCATAGAGTTGGACGGCAAAACCGGCGTCTGCCAGGTGGACCGCGGCGGCAAGGCCAGAGAGGCCCGCCCCGACGACGTGCACACGCCGTGACCCAGGCTCTATCATGCCCTTTCCACTTTCACGAGTGGGAGAGCAAGTCAGCGAAATCTGCGGGCTTCAAAGGAGACCGTAGCGCAGCACAAGCCAGAGCTTCAGTGGCTTCGAGACCCCGACGCAGGCTGAAGGGTCGCGCCAGGCCGAGCGCCGCAGAGACGAAAGCGTGTAGCGGTAAATAGCCGCCATCACTGCGGCCGGGCGCATGGCGCGCCGCGAGCATCGCGCCATGGCGCACCTGGCATCCTCGAAATGGCCTTCGGCAATCCCCGCAAGCTCGTCGCAGACCAGCGGCAAAGCCGGATGCCGCAGGACGTCGGCCGGGTCGGAACTTCGGATCCCGTGCCGATCGAGGATTTCGCGAGGCAAATAGAGACGCTGGCGAGACGCATCCTCGGCGAGGTCACGTAGAATATTCGTCAACTGCAATGCCCGACCGAGCGAGTCGGCAACGGCATGGGCCGCATCGCTGGCATCGCCAAACACATGGACCGAGAGATGACCAACGGCGGCCGCGACCCGCGCACAATAAAGGTCGAGGGTGGCGAAGTCGGGCGCCTGAATATCCTCCCGCGCGTCCATCTCCATACCGGCGATGACGTCGAGAAAATCCTCGCGGCGTAGATCGTAACGACACACGGGCTCACACAATGCGCGCGCGATCAAATGGCGCGGGCGGCGCCGATAGAGCGCGTCGATCTCGTTGCGCCACGCAGCGAGAGTGGCGAGCTTGTGTTCGACGGGCATTTCCCCATCGGCGATGTCATCGACCTCGCGGCAGAAAGCATAAATCGCAAACATCGCGTCCCGGCGCTCCCGCGGCAGCAGTCGCATCGCCCAGTAGAACGAGGTTCCGGCGGCTTCGACGCGCCGACGGATGGTGTCCTGCAGAACCTCGTCGCCCGCGTGATCGGGAAGAATATGCAGCGCCGCATCGCTCATTGGCGGCGACTCCGTGTTACTCCGGTCGTAAAAGCCAGCAGAAAATCGTACCCGCTCAGCTTGACCCGTGTTGCCAGCGGATCGCCGCGATACAACCGCCGCAGAAGCCGCGCGGCGAGTTCGACGATAACGGCGCTTTCCCAGCGTAGTCCGGGCGAGGCGACGAGCGGTGGTAGGCGCTCGGCCTTGCCGATCAGGGCCGCCGTGCGGTCGAGCAGGCCGTTGAGCACGCGGCGCAGTTCAGAGCTGGCCGCGACCCCCGCTAGCGTCTGGACGCCGATCCCCTCCACGGCAAGGTCTTGCAGCGGCAAGTAGACTCGGTCGAGCCGACGGTAATCATCGGCGCAATCCTGCAAATGGTTAAGGACCTGCAATGCCGAGCACAGAGCGTCAGAAGCCGGCCAGGTGTCTGGGCTCTCGCGATGGAGATCGAGCAGCTGGCGCCCGACCGGGGATGCCGAGTAACGGCAATACGCCATCAGGTCATCCCAGTCGCGATAGCGTAGCTTGACGGCATCGAGCCGAAACGCATGCAGCACGTCATGGCAGTGCTGTGCTGTCACCCCGGTCGCGTGTAAGCTCTCACGCATTGCCAAAGCCGCCGGGGAATCGCCCCCCCCGACTGCTCCGTCGAGTATCGCGGCCATGCGATCGAGCCGCCTGATCTTGTCGTCGGCACTTAGCGCGGGATTGTCGGCGATGTCGTCGGCGTTGCGGGCAAAGCGGTAGAACGCATGTACGTGCGGTCGTAGCTCGCGTCTGATCAAGAAAGAGCCGACAGGGAAATTTTCGCCGCTGCGCCATTTGCCTGACGGGGTTTCAACGCCGTCGACGGCAGTAACCCGGACTTCCTCGCGCGCCACCGTCATGTCAGGTACCCGTTGGCTCTGAACCAGCTGATCGCGTCTGCGATCGCCTCGCGCGCCGGCCGCGGGCTGTAGCCGAGCTCGCAACAAGCTTTTTGCGAGCTGAAGTACATTTTCTTGCGCGACATGCGAACGCCGTCGCGCGTAATGAATGGCTCGCGCCCGGTTATCCGGGCCGCAAGCTCCGCCCCGACGGCGACAGGCAATAGCGCATTATGGGGCACACGCAATCGGGGTGGGCGCCTGCCGACCGCCCGCGCGACCTCGGCCAAGATTTCGGCAAGCGACATGTTCTCGCCCCCGAGAATGTAGCGATGCCCGAGCCGACCCTTCTTGGCCGCCGCGAGATGGCCTTCAGCGACGTCGTCGACGTGGACGATGTTGAGCCCCGTGTCCACAAAGGCGGGCATCTGACCGCGTGCCGCCTCCAAGATCAGCCGACCCGTGGGGGTGGGTTTAATGTCTCCGGGCCCGACCGGGGTCGAAGGATTGACGATGACTACGGGGAGCCCGCGGCCGCGCGCCAGCTCTCGGACGACCTCTTCCGCCTCGAATTTCGAGCGCTTGTAGGGCCCGATCATGTCTTCAGCGCGGCTTGCTGTTTCCTCGTCCGCCACCCCCCCGGCCACGAGCCCGAGTGTCGCTACGCTGCTGGTATACACCACACGCTCGACACCGGCTTCAAGCGCTGCTGTCAGCAGATCGCGCGTGCCATCGACATTGGCGCGGAACATCGGTGCGGGATCGGGAACCCACAGACGGTAATCGGCGGCGACGTGGTATACACAACGGCATCCGGCGACCGCTCGTCTGAGCGATTGAGGGTCCTCCATCGCGCCCTCGATGATCTCCACCGAAAAATTGGCAAGATTGCGCCGATCGCTATTCGGCCGGGCGAGAACACGCACGCGATCGCCCTTGCGCAGCAGCGCGCGCATGACCGCCGAACCGACGAACCCGGTCGCTCCGGTCACGAGGCTTAAATCCGGCGAGAGTGGCATTTCCTCAGATTTGGCGAGCTACGGCCGATAACGTCGGAGTTCAACCGCGGCGATCTTGTGTCGCGCAATCGGCATATAACGCCTGTCTGACGCCTTTGTCACTCAACGCGAGGCAGGAGCATCGGGTTGCATTTTCGCTCAACGTCCCCGCGGCAAGCGGCGCGAATCGGCTACTATTTGGGCGACGGAATTTGGGCAGCGTGGGCGCGGGCCGCTTCAGCTTTGGCTGTCTCGCCGAGCACATCGTAGGCGCGAGCGAGGCGTGTCCAGCCTTCCTTATCGTTCGGGTTCTGCTCGAGACGCGCGGCGAGGCGGTCGACCATACCGCGAATCATCGCTTGCCTTTCATCCGGAGACATCGATTGGGCCGCCTCTATATCTTGAGAGGTCGGCCCGGCGGCTGGCGATGGAATTGAGGACGCGCGCGCCGAGGCGGGCGGCTGCTCGTTCGGAGCGATTTCGGCAAGACGCTTCACGACGGCGCTGCGCCAAGGAGCCTCGGCTGGCGCATCAGCCAGTAGCGCCTTCAAAGCCGTCTTGGCTCCCTCGCGATCACCGCGCTGCAGCGCGGCTTCTGCTCCGTAGAACCGGGCGCGCGGATCGTCGCCGGCCTTCGCGAATTCGGCTTGAGCCTCCGGCGAAACGACGCCTCGGTCCGTCAGCACCAGGAGCTCCCCGAGCTCAGCATGCAGGCGCGGCTCGTTCGGCGCCAACGCGATCGCTTTGTCGTAAGCCTCTCGAGCCTCGGCAAAACGCTCCAGCGAAGTCAAGGTGCGGCCGAGCAGCACCCAACCCTCGAGGTGGCCGGGCTCTTGCTGCAGTCGGGCCTTGAGTTGTTCGGCGGCGGATGCAAGCTCGGCCCGGTTATGCGGCCCAGCCCCGGCTGCGGCCGACGGGGTAGCTCTCGCCGGATCGATGGCCGCGGGCGTACCGACCGCCGCGTACACGGCGAGCGCCGCCGCCGGTAAAATGGCGGCGATGCCGACCGCAGCGACGATACGCCAGGACGCCTCGGGGAGTCCCATTCTCCCTGACTGAGATTGCTCCCCGTCCTGATCGGCCGCCGCCAGCATTCGTCGGGTGATCTCGGCGCGCGCTTCCGTTGCCTGTTGCTGATCCAGCCTGCCCTGCGCGACTTCGAGGTCAATGTTTGCAAGTTGCCGGCGAAACGTCTCGATCACCGGCTCTTCCCGATCGCTGCCCGCTCCGGCACCCCTTACGAGGGGTCTCAGCAGCGCGATCAACGCTACCAGCACGAGCAACCCCGCAACGACCCAGAACCAGATCATCCACGCTCGCTCAGCAGCGAGGCCGCGCGCGCTCGCTCTTGTTCTGTCAACGGCGGGAGGCCCCGGTCAGGGTGGCGGCGCCCCCGAATTACCAGCAGCACGCCGACGATCAGCACCAGCAATGGCGGCGTAAGCCACAACACATAGGTCACAGGCTCGAAGGGCGGATCGAGCAGCACGAAGGTTCCGTAGCGCGAGGCGATATAGTCGAGCGCTTGCTGATCCGTATCGCCGGCCGTCAGGCGCTTTCTGAGCAGCACCCGCAGATCATGGGCAAGATCGGCGTTCGACTCGTCGATCGACTGGTTCTGGCAGACGAGGCAGCGCAATTCCTGGCTCAGGGCGCGGGCGCGCGCCTCAAGCACCGGATCGGCAAGCCGCTCGGAGGGCTCGACCGCGTAAGCAGCCGGTCCGCCAAGAATGGCCACCAGCGCTACAGCGAATACCAATCCGCGGATCACGATGAGTCCGCCGATCCTGCCGGCACGATGCCAGCGGAGGTTCGCGTCGCCGGTACGCGCAGCCGCAGCCGACGATCGCTCAGCGAAACCAGCCCACCCAGCGCGGCGAGGATCGCGCCAAACCAGATCCACGGCACAAGCGGGTTGTAATACGCGCGCAATACCCAGCCGCCTTGGCCATCGGCGTCGCCGAGCGCCAGGTACAAATCGCCGAACCCGTTGGTCGCTATCGCGGTGTTGCTGGTTTGGCTCTGCGCGACCGGATACCAGCGGCGCTCGGGGTAGAGGGTCATCTCTGCCCTGCCGGGCTGCTCGACAAGGATCTGAGCGCGCTGCGCATGATAATTGGCGACGTCTCCTTCGGTGACCCCGACAAAATGAAGCGTGCGTCCGGCGATTTGGATGGTATCGCCCGGGTGCACGGTCTCGATCCGCTCGCTGCGCCACGCGGTGGATACGACAATCCCTGCGATCAGTACGCCGACTCCGAAATGGGCGATGGCATAGCCCCATACCCCGCGCGGCAAATGCCGCAGCCGCCGCCAGGCCGTGCTTAAGGGCTGCTTGCCAAGTCCGCTCCGGTCGGCGAGGTCGGCCAAAACACCGAGCATTGCCCAGGCCGCGAGCGCCAGCCCAGCTAGCGCCGCCGGCGGGGCGGTCTGGTTGAAGGCGAAAACGATCGCCGGGGCGAGCAATGCACCGACCGCAGCCGGCGCCAGGCGGCGCAGCGCCGAAGTGAGCTTGCCGCGGCGCCAGGCCAGTACCGGCCCGATCACCATCGCGATGATCCCGGGCGCGAGAATCGGCACAAAGGTCTTGTCGAAGAATTGCGGGCCGACCGACAACTTTGCCCCGCTCCACACCTCGGCGAACAGCGGATAGAAGGTCCCGAGAAACACCGTAGCCATGCCGGCGCACAGCACGAAATTGTTGAGAACCAGCGCGCCTTCGCGGCTGACCGGGGCGAAGGGCTGGCCGATTTCGAGGCTGGGGGCGCGCAGCGCGTACAGCAGCAGGCCGCCGCCGATCACCAGCGCGATCAGCACCAAAATGAACACACCGCGCGCTGGATCGACCGCGAAGGAATGTACTGAGGTGAGGACGCCGGAGCGCACAAGAAAGGTCCCGATCAGGCTCATGCCGAAAGTCAGGATCGCAAGCAGGACGGTCCAGCGCTGCAGGCTTTCGCGCTTTTCGCAGACCGCCGCCGAATGCAACAGCGCAGTTCCGAGCAGCCACGGCATAAAAGACGCGTTCTCGACCGGGTCCCAATACCACCAGCCGCCCCAGCCCAGCACGTAATAGGCCCACCAGCTGCCCATCGCGATACCGATGGTCAGCCCGCACCAGGCGGTCAAAGCCCAAGGCCGCACCCAGCGCGCCCACGCAGCGCCGATCCGCCCTTCGATGAGCGCGGCAATGGCAAAGGAATAGGTGATCGAGAAACCGACATAGCCGAAATAAAGAAACGGCGGATGAAACGCGAGCCCCGGATCCTGCAGCAATGGGTTGAGGTCGCGACCGTCGGCTGGAACCGGGAACAGCCGATCGAAAGGGTTCGATGTTCCGATAATGAAGGCGAGAGTACCAAAGCCAAGCAATCCCTGGATCGCCAGGGTGCGCGCCCGCAATGTAGCCGGCAATGACCGTCCCAAAGCGGCGACCAGGCCGCCGAACAAGGTCAGCATAAAGACCCAGAGCATCATCGAGCCTTCATGGCTGCCCCAGACCCCGGTCACCTTGTAGAGCATCGGCTTGGCAGTGTTGGAATTCTCGAAGACGTTGCGCACCGAGAAATCCGATACGATGTGAGCGTGCATGAAGGTGGCAAAGGCGAGCGCCACCAAGCCGAACTGCAGCAACGCCGCCGTCCGCGCGACGTCCATTAGCGGCCGGCTGCGAACCGACGCCCCGACCAGCGGAACGGTGCCCTGCACCAGCGCCACGAGGAGCGCGAGAACGAGCGCGAAATGGCCGATCTCTACGAGCATACTACCGCCTTTCGCCCGGCGTCCTCGCCTCGGAAGTCATCGCCGTTAACGCCGAACGCAACGAAATTTACCAACCACATCCTCGCACAATCGTCAGTGACGTGCTAGGTATTACCTTCCCGGGTTTCGGTATTACGATGGCATCATGACAAGAATGACCACCAAAGGTCAGGTGACGATTCCCAAAAGGTTGCGTGACTATCTTGGCCTCAAGCCCGGATCGCAGGTCGATTTCGAAGTGGGAGAGGATGGGCGGGTGATCCTGAAAGCGCAAGACGAAGCACCCGCAAGCAGGTTTGCCCGGCTGCGCGGCAGCGCCAAACTCGGTATGACGACCGACGAGCTGATGGCATTGACACGAGGTGAGCACACGGATTGATCCTGGTCGATACGAATGTCCTTGTAGATATCGTCAGCGACGACCCGCTCTGGGGCGAATGGTCCGAGCGGCATTTGGCGCTTGCCGCCGCACAAGACGAAATCGCGATCAATAACATCGTCTACGCCGAGTTGTCGCTGCGCTATGCGACAATTGAGGCGCTCAATGCAATGATCTATGAAGCCCGGCTTGTCAGCGCGGCGGTTCCGCGACCCGCGCTATTTCTCGCCGGCAAGGCATTCCAACGATACCGCGCTGCCGGTGGCGCGACGACTGGGGTTCTGCGCGATTTCGTTATCGGCGCCCATGCTGTGATATCCAATGCCGTACTGATCACGCGCGATGCTGCGCGATACAGAAC
>JBARIB010000772.1:0-9075 GCA_049799535.1 Allostellaceae bacterium
CTCTACATCTCCGACCCCGACGGCAACACCGTCGAGCTCAAGGGGCCGGCAACGCGGGGCCTGTAGCGAGTGGCCGAGTTCTTCCCTGGGTTTGAGCGGCGCCGGATCGAGACCTCGGGTGCGAGCATCAATCTTGTAACCGGAGGCAGCGGCCCGCCGCTCCTCCTGCTGCACGGCTATCCGCAAACCCATCTGATGTGGCGCAAGCTGGCGCCGCGGCTCGCCACCGAGTTCACGGTGGTGGCTCCCGATCTTCGCGGCTATGGCGACAGCTCCAAGCCGCCCGCCGGGCTCGACCACGCCAATTACGCAAAGCGCGCATTAGCGCTCGACCAGGTCGAGACCATGGCGGCGCTCGGCTTCGAGAGGTTCGCCGCTGTCGGCCATGACCGCGGCGCCCGTGTCGCCCACCGGCTTGCGCGCGACCATCCCGAGCGGGTGGAGCGGCTGGCGTTGCTCGACATTGTGCCGACGCTCTACCGCTTCGAGACCATCGATCAGAAGTCCGCGACTGCGAGCTATCACTGGTTCTTTTTGATTCAGCCGAACGGGCTGCCCGAACGGCTGATCGGCGCCGAGCCCGAATTCTTTCTGCGCTCGATGCTGCGCGATCCCGCGGTATTCGAGCCTGAAATCTTCGCGGAATACTTGCGCTGCTTCGGAAATCCCGAGACGATCCGTGCGACTTGCGACGAGTACCGCGCAGGCGCGACGATCGACCTCGTCCACGACCGCGCCGAACGCGGCCGCCGCCTAGCGATGCCGCTCCTTGTGCTGTGGGGCCAGCGCAGCTCTCAGGGCAGCGGCTATGACGTGCTCGCCGTCTGGCGCGATCATGCCGAGAATGTAACGGGCCGCGCCATCGGCAGCGCCCATTTCATACCCGAAGAGGCACCCGAGGAGAGCTACCGCGCGCTCAGAGATTTTCTCGCCGCGGAACGTCCTTAGGATAAGAAAACGCGATCCATCAAAATTCCACGATCTGGCGTTTGAGGCCCTTGGCCACGGCTTCGGCCCGAGATGAAGCGCCGAGCTTGCGGAATAAGGATTCGATGTGGAACTTGACGGTGTGCGGCGAGATGCCTAGATGGCGTGCCGCCACCTTGTTGCTCAAGCCATTGCTGAGAACCGTAAGGACCTCAATTTCGCGCGGCGTCAACAAGACCGGCGGCTCTTCCGTTAGCGGACCGAAATTCTCCTTTTGTCGGTGCTGCGCGCGCACCGTCAGCCCGGCCGCGACGGCGCGCAATGCCGCGTCGATTTGGGCCGCATCGGCATCGACCGGAAGCAGGCCCGCGACTTGCTCGTCCGCTGCTCCGATAGCGACGACGGGGGACGTGGTGAACGGATCGGCCGTGCCGTCGGTCAGCACTGCATCGGGGGACGCAGCCGATTCGACGACTTCGTGCCCGCACTGCGCGACGAGGGCCGCTAGGCGGGAATTATCAGATCCGGCGACCGCTACGCGAAGGCGGTTTCGCACGACGACAGCCGGCGCGCTCATTGGGATGCCCGAACGCCCACCTGCGCATGGAGCGAAAGCAGCCCCCCGGCCCTGATCAGCCGCAGCTCGATCTGCTGTCCGACTGAATCCGGCCCCAACCGCTGCGCCAATATCGCTGGGCTGGCGACATTCTGGCCGCTGATTGCGACAAGAATATCGCCGAGATGGACATTCCCCTGAGCGGCCGGGCCGTCTTTTGCCACGCCCATGACCATAAGGCCGCGCGACCCACCGGCCTCCGATTGGAGGGCTTCTGGGATGAGGACCGGCTGCAGAGCGAGGCCGAGCCATCCGCGTTCAACGCGCCCCTTCGTCAGCAGCGGCTCGAGCACGGCTTCGACCGTCGCGCTCGGGATAACCAGGACTCGCCTGCGCGGCCCCAATGTCGACATTCCGAGAAGGCCGCCGCTGGCGTCGACCACCGGTCCTCCCTCTTCGCAGCCCGAAAGGGTCATATCGAGGGTGATGCGCCGGTCGATGCGGCCGCCGCGGCGGCTGTGCCAGGAAGGGCCGACCATTTGAATGACGCCGAGGCGTGCGGAGATGCCGCTTTCGCCAGCGCCAAGGGCGAGGGCAAGCGCACCGGGATGTGGCTCGCCTGCTGTGACCGGCGCAGGGTCCGGGCCGCCGTCAAGGCGCAACGCGACGATGTTCGTGCCGGAGTCGCGGCCAGCTACCCGCGCCGCGAACACATTTCCATCGGCCAAGGTGACATTGGCCTCGCCGACATCTGGGAAAGCCTGCTCGGATGCAATCACCAGGTCCTTGCGCCATAAGGTTCCCGAACCTGGTCTATGGCCTTGCGCGGCGATACTCGCGACTAGTGGCCGAGCGAGCCTTGTCCGCTCGATGAGCGCTTCGGATAAGGCGGTCAACAGGTCCTGGACAGTGTCGGGCATGATGTTTCTCCTTGCTCGAGATGGCGAGGAGAATGGGCCCGGGCGAGCCCTCGCGCCACCGGACGGATGGGGAGGGACAAAGCCAGCCGAATGACCGGGTACCGGAGCCACTCTCGATTTGATACTGGGCTTCTTCTCAATCGGGACCTCAACGGAGGAAAAAATGAGGATCGCGATCATCGGCGCCGGCAATGTCGGCTCGGCGCTTGTCTCCGGCGATGATGAGCCGAAAAAGCCAGTCGTCCTCTCGCTCATTGCGAAGCTGGGCTTCGAGGCGATCGATGCCGGCCCACTAAGGATCGCGCGACTGCTCGAGCCTTATGGGATATTATGGATCGACCAGGCGCTTAGCCGCGGTCGCGGCCGCAGCTTCGCTTTCGCTCTGACAGAGCGATCACCGCAGTAGCCCGCTTCAACGGATTGGGCCTAAGCTGCCGATTGAGCTAAATCATTTCTGCCGTCTCGGAGGACCCAATGGATTTCGGCGCCCTGATGTTCTTTACCGACTATGCAATCCCGGCGACCGAGTTGGCCCAAGCCCTCGAGGAGAGGGGGTTCGAGTCGGTCTGGGCGCCCGAGCATTCGCACATCCCGACCTCGCGAAAATCACCATGGCCCGGTGGTGGAGAGCTGCCCAAGGTCTATTACGAGGCAATGGACCCGTTTGTATCGCTTACGGCCGCCGCGGTTGCGACAAAAGTGCTGAAAGTCGCCACCGGCGTGTGCCTGGTGCAGCAAAGGGATCCGATCCAGACGGCGAAACTCGTCGCTTCAATCGACCAGGTATCCGGTGGGCGGTTTCTGTTTGGGGTCGGCGGCGGCTGGAACGCCGAAGAGATGGCCGATCACGGGACGGAGTTCCGGACGCGCTTCAAGCTAATGCGCGAGCGCATCGAAGCAATGAAGGAGATCTGGACCAAAACCAAGGCCGAGTATCACGGCGATATGCTCGATTTTCCCGAAATGATGGCGTGGCCAAAGCCGGTGCAAAGGCCGCATCCCCCGATCCTCGTCGGCGGCGCTTTCCCGCACGCGGCACGCCGCGCCGTCCGGTATGGCGACGGCTGGGCTCCGATCGCCGGCCGTGGGCCCGAAGGCGACATCGGGCAGATTCTTCCGCGTTTCAAAAGTATGTTATCGGAAGCTGGCCGCGACCCGCAATCCGTGCCGGTCACTTTGTTCGGCGTCGGCGAGGATGTCGATCGGCTAGCCCATTATCGCGAACTGGGTATAGCCCGAGTGGTCGTGATGCTGCCGTCGGATAAAAGCGATGCGATCCTGCCGACGCTTGACCGCTGGGCCGAATTAATCCGCCGCGCCGCCTAGGTCTCACCCCAAGCGCCTTATAGAGCTGAATCAGCCGCTCCCAATGGCGCTTCCAGTGGTGTTCCCAGTGGCGCTCTGCGGCTGGCTTGTCCCAGCACCAGTACTGCGAAAGGCGAACTTGTGGTGGACACCGGGATAGAGCTCAATTTCGCCCACTGCTCTGGAACCTTGGATAGCCCACGCAGCTCCTCGACCATTGGCATGGTGCCAAATCGTCTTCTCGGCGCAGGCGATATAGAGTTTGCCTTTGGTCTTTGCCAATGAACGATGCGAGCCCTCCTCGGCTTCACTGGCAAGCGATGTGCCATAGAATGATGCCGCCGCTGCAATCCGCTCCGGGTACCGTGCCGCAGCCGCAAACGCATAAGGGCCGCTCCTGCAATAACCATAGCAGCCGACTGACTCTCTCTTGACCTCGCTGCGCTGGTCGGTAGAGGCAAACCGTGCAGCGATATCATCCATCATCGGCGGAATTGTTATCTTGGTACGCATGGTCCGCCCGCGCTGGCACATTAGCCGATAACCCAAACTAGCGTTTTGTTCTAAACTCCTTCGCCATCAGTGGAGGTTGAGCGCTGTGCTGGATCGTATTCTCATAACCAATGACGACGGCATCGAAGCGCCGGGCCTCGGGGTTCTCGAGCGCATTGCTGGCGAGCTCGCGCATGAGGTCTGGGTTGTCGCGCCGGAGCACGATCAGAGCGGCGTCTCGCATGCGGTCAGCCTGCACCATCCGGTGCGGGTCAGTGAACGAAGCATCCGGCGCTACGGGATTATCGGGACACCGGGAGATTGCGCAGTTATGGGTGTGGCGCATTTGATGCCCGAGGCGCCACAGCTGATCCTCTCGGGTGTCAATCGCGGCGCTAATCTTGGCCTCGAAACGGTATTCTCGGGTACCGTCGGTGGCGCGATGACCGGGATGCTGCTGGGCATTCCGTCGATCGCATTGAGCCAGGCATGGACCGACCGCGCAAATGTCCGCTGGGACACTGCCGCCGCGCTCGGCGCCGATGTCGTGCGGCAACTGCTCGCAATCGGCTGGAGCGGTGCGACTTGCCTCAATGTGAATTTTCCCGACCTTCCGGCGAACGAGGTCGGGCCGCTGACCTTGGCACGCCAAGGCCCCGGCCTCATTCAGGGGTTGCAGGTCGAGACCCGTACCGACCCGCGCGCGTTCACCTATCATTGGATCAGCTTCCGCCGCGCGCCGCGCGACCAAGGCCCGGAAAGCGATGTGGACGCCTTGGCCGCCGGCCGCATCGTCGTGACCCCGCTACGGTATGATCGCACCGACGAAGAAGCCTATGCGGTACTTGCAAAAGTACTACCGCGCTGAAGCCGCTAAGCGCCGGCGATGTGACGGCTGTTTGCGGCCTATAATGCGTTAACGGCTGCTGCGAGGGCGAGACGATGGCCCGAAATCCGAAAGAAGCGGCGTTGGCGTTGCATCGGTTCGGGTTGGGGCCGCGAGAGTGGTCTATCGCCGCGATCGCCGACGACCCGCCGGGTGCCATTCTCGCCGAGCTCGAACGCCCCGATGCCGGACAGCTGGCGAACCCCAATCTGCCGACGAGCGGCGCCGCCAATCGCGCCGTTTTCGAGTACAACGCCGAACGCAATGCTAATCAAAAGCGCGCGCGCCGAGAGGGTGCGCAATCGGCAATGGAAGCGTCAGCGGCACAGCCCGAGGCAGTGCCGCTCCCGCGTCAGCTTTTTCTGACCGAGGCCCGAGCGCGGATCGACGCGGCCCTCAGTGCCGAGATCGGCTTTGTCGAGCGTTTGGTATGGTTCTGGTCGAACCATTTCTGCGTGAGCCAGGACAAGACCGTCATGGCCGGCGCCTACGAGCGCGAAGCGATCCGCCCATATGTGCTGGGGCGGTTCGCCGACATGCTGCTCGCTGCCGAGGGTCATCCGGCGATGCTGCTCTACCTCGACAACGCACAGTCGATCGGCCCGAATTCGGTGGCTGGCATCAACCGCGACAAGGGCCTCAACGAGAATTTGGCGCGGGAGATCCTCGAATTGCATACGCTCGGCGTGCGCACCGTCTATACGCAGGACGATGTCACGAATTTCGCCAAGGTCCTGACCGGCTGGACGATCCGGCAGACCGTATCGGATCCCGATCACGGCGGCGAATTCGTGTTCATCAAACGCGCGCACGAGCCCGGCCCGCAAACCATCATCGGCAAGGAGTACGACGATAGCGGCACCGGGCAGGGCCGGGCGGTCCTCGCAGACCTTGCGCATCATCCGGCGACGGCGAGGCACATCGCGGCCAAGCTCGCGCGCCATTTCATCTCCGATGACCCGCCGCCGCCGGTGGTCGAGCGGCTGGCGGAGCGCTTCCTCGGCACCGACGGTGACTTAAAGGAAGTCGCAAAGACGGTGATCACATCCCCAGAGGCCTGGGAGCCAGAGCAGGCCAAGATCAAGCGGCCTGGCGAATGGATCGTCGCGGCATTGCGTGCGACTGCGGAAACAGGTGATATCCGTCGCATTGTTCAGGCGCAGACCCTGCTTGGAGAGCCGTTGTGGCGGCCGCCGGCGCCAAAAGGGTTCTCGGATGACAACGCGGCCTGGCTCGATGGTTTAGCGCAACGCCTCGACATAGCTAACGCCTTTGCGCATCGCGAGGGGCTCGCACTAGAACCAGAGGCGATCATGGAAGCGGCACTGGGACCGCTCGCCTCGGCGGAGACGCGGCACACCGTCGCCGGCGCCGAGAGCAGGCCGCAGGCGATGACAGTTCTGCTGATGGCTCCGGAATTCCAGCGGAGGTGAGTATGCCCGCCACGCTTCATATTGCGACCCGGCGCCAACTGCTGCTCGGTTCGGGCGTGCTGTTCGCTTGGGCGTTCGTGCCCCGCCTCGCGCGCGCCGAAGGCCGCGAGCCGCGCCTTCTCGTGATTATATTGCGCGGAGCGCTCGACGGTCTCGCCGTCGTCGCGCCTGTGGGTGACCCCGGATGGGGAAAGCTGCGCGGCGAAAAGGCCTTGCTGCTCGATGGACCGTCCCCTGCCTTGCCGCTTGACGGCTTCTTCGCGCTGAATCCGGCATTGCCGAATTTCCACCGGCTGTACCAGGCGGGTCAGGCGACGGTCGTGCACGCGGTCGCGACACCGTATCGCGAGCGCTCGCATTTCGACGGGCAAGACGTGCTCGAGAGCGGTATGCCGAAGCCCGGCGCCGCCGACAGTGGCTGGCTTAATCGCGCGCTTGCGAAGCTCGATCCGGACGGAATCGCCAACCCGCACAGCCGCCAGGCCTTCGCGGTCGGCCCGATAGCGCCGCTCGTCGTGCGCGGCCCTGCACCGGTGTTGTCATGGGCGCCGCCGAAACTGCCGCCAGTCGGCGACGATACGACAATGCGTGTGCTTGACCTGTACCGCCACACCGATCCGACCTTTGCGCGCGTCCTCGAGGAGCGCATTGGGCTCGCCGCAATTGCCCGCGCCGGCGATTTGGCAAACGGGCCGAGCGAGGACCGCCCGGCGGCTAAAGGCGGCGGCATCGCGCAAGTTCGCGCCTATTTCGCCGAGGCCGCCGGCGCCGCCGCGAAATTTCTTGCCGCGCCAGACGGTCCCCGCGTCGGAGCGCTTTCCTTTGACGGCTGGGACACGCATGTCAACGAGGGGGCGGACAAGGGGCGGCTCGCGAACCTGCTCGGCGCGCTCGACGGCGCGGTTGCCGCGATCGAGACCGATATGGGCACGGCTTGGCGTGAAACCGCCGTTGCGCTGGTCACCGAGTTCGGTCGCACCGCACGGATGAACGGTAGCGACGGCACCGACCACGGCACCGCGACAGTGGCCCTTCTCGCCGGTGGCGCAGTGAAGGGCGGCCGGGTCATCGCCGACTGGCCAGGACTCGCAGAGGCCGATCTCTACTAGAACCGCGATCTGAAGCCGACGAAGGATTTGCGTGCCGTCCTCAAAGGCCTGCTCGAAGAGCACCTGCGTGCCGATATTCAGGCTCTGGATACTGCCGCCTTTCCCGACAGCAGCGCGGTGAAGCCGTTGCGGGGGCTGCTCGCCTGAGGCTTTAATGGCGTCCAAAGCCGAGCTTTAGGACGCTTCGATGAATGATCTGAGCCTGGCGAGCCCCGTGGCGAGGGCCCGCGACCTCGCCCCGTCAATTGCTGCAGCTGCGGATGCAATCGAGCGCAATCGGCGCCTGACCCAGCCGCTCCTCGACGAACTCCACCAAGCGCGGCTCTTCCGCATGCTCTACCCGCGCTCAGTCGGCGGCGACGAGGTCGAGCCCGCAGTCTATGTCCAGGCTGTAGAGGAATTGTCTCGGCACGACGGCTCGGTCGGCTGGTGGGTCTCGATCGCCAACAGTATCGGGCTGTTCGCGCCATATCTCGAACCAGACGCGGCGCGGACCGTATTCGGGCCGCCGGGCGCGATCTGCGCCTGGGGACCGCCCAACGATTGCCGTGGATTCGCGGTGCCGGGCGGCTACCGTGTCACTGGGCGGTGGGATTTCGCCAGCGGCTGCAGCCATGCGACCTGGATGGGCGCTCATGGCACGGTCGTCGAGCCGGACGGCTCATTGCGCCTCAACCGTTTCGGCCGGCCGACCGTGCTAACCTGGCTATTCCCAGTTGGGCAGGCGACATTGCTCGACAATTGGGACCCGATCGGATTGCGCGGCACAGCGTCGGAGTCCTACACGGTCGAGGATCTGTTCGCACCCGACGAATTCACCGGTACCCGCGAGGATCCGACCCTGCGCCGCGAATCCGGCCCGCTTTACGCCTTTCCGCAGCAGACCCTCTATTCGGTCGGCATCGCGAGTGTCGCGCTCGGCATCGCGCGTGGCATGCTGGAGGCGTTCATCGATCTCGCTCGCCATAAAACTCCGCGGGGCGCCGGCCGGCTCGCCGACAATGCGGTGATCCAGGCCGAGGTGGCGCGGGCCGAAGCCCGGCTCGGCGCCGCTCGCTCATATCTGCTCGATACGGTAACCGAGATCTACCGCCGCGCCGGTCCCTCGGTGCCGATCGACGTGCCCGACCGCGCCCGCGCCCGCCTCGCTGGTTCCAATGCGATCACCAGCTCGGTTGCGGTCGCGGACTGGACCTACAAGGCCGCCGGCGTCGACGCGATCTTTCCCGGCAGCCCTTTTGAGCGCCGCTTCCGCGACATCCATACCGTCTCGCAGCAGATCCAGTCGCGCGACGCCCATTACGAAACCGTCGGCCAAGTCCTGCTAGGCAACCCGCCCGAGGTGTTCTTCTAGCCACGTTGCCGGCGCCGCGGAAAGCAATCTCCTCGAAGGCGGTCATCAGGTCTTCGAGCTCGGAGGGCGCCATACGGCCATGCGCGGCATGAC
>JBARIB010000773.1:0-1718 GCA_049799535.1 Allostellaceae bacterium
TCCCGGACTACATCGTAACCGAGGCCCAGCCGCTCGATGGTGCCGGGCGCCATGTTCTCGACTGTCACATCAGCTTTCTTCAGGAGCTCCTTGACGATCTCGAGCCCGCGCGGGGCTTTGAGATTGAGCGTGACCGATTTCTTGTTGGCGTTGAACTGGTGGAAATACCAGGGGTCGTCGTCGGGCTGCCCGGGCCGCAATCTGCGGCCGGGATCGCCGGTCTTCGGGTTCTCGATCTTGACGACCTCGGCGCCGAGCCATGCGAGGGCCTCGGTACAGGAAGGGCCGGCTTCGAATTGGGTAAAATCAACGACCCGCACGCCTTCGAGACAATCCAGCTCCACGCCAATTCCGTCCATTACTCGTTCCTCCTGACTGGATATTTTCACTATAGCACGCTCTCGTCGCCGATGCCCCTTGCCCTCCCGCTATCGTGGACCTTGCCTCGCCCCCTCTGGGGAGAGCGCCAGGGCGGGAGCCTGCCGAGCGGCGGGGCCGGCAATCACCTGTGCTTGGGTTCGCCGGAGGCGGGAGGATCGCGTTCGAGCGCTTCGGCGAGACGCTTCGGGTCGACGCGGATCTCGACCCCGGCTCGCTCCTCCTGCAACAGCATCGGCGAGCGCGAGTCACGGTCGCCCCAGCCGCGGTTGAGCGCCTCGCTGAGCTCGGCCAGAGCCAGATTGGCGATACGCATCGGCACGTTGAAGTCGCGGCCAAGCTGGGTGGCGAGCGACATGTCTTTGTGCGCGAGGCGCAAGGCAAAGGCGGCGGGCTCATATTTGCCGGGCAGGAACTGGTCGATGAGCCCGTCGAAGGTGCGCCGCCGGCCGCTGGCGCCCTCGCGCACGGCCTCCCACAGTGCCAGAGGCTCCACTCCCGCCTTGACCCCAACGGTAAACATCTCGGCGAGCGCGGTCTGAATGCAGTAGCCAGCGCCGTTGTGCACGAGCTTGGCGACCGAGCCGGCGCCGATTGGCCCGACATAGCGCGCTTTGTCGCCCATCGCGTCGAGCGCATGCTTGTAGCGATTGAAGATCTGCTCGTCGCCGCCGACCCACAACGCGAGCCGGCCGGTCCGCGCACCGCGCGGTCCGCCGCTCACGGGTGAATCGAGCATGTAAACATCACGCTCGGCAAACGCGGCGTTGATCTTGCGCACCATCGTCGGCGAGTTGGTCGAGAGGTCGAAATAAGCCTTGCCGCGACTCATCCCGGAGAACAGGCCGTTATCGCCGAGCGCAACAGTCTCGACCTCGGGCGGTCCCGGCAACGACGTGAACACGACCTCAGAGGCTTCGGCAACGGAGCGTGGGGTGTCGGCCCAGATCGCACCGGCGGCAAGATAGGGTTCGGCCGCCGCCCGACGCAGGTCGTGCACAACCAGTTCGTGGCCCGCCTTCTGCAAGTTGGCCGCCATACCGGAACCCATCATGCCCAACCCGATGAACCCTATCTTCATTTCGCTCTCCCGCACTCAGGCCTGAAATCTGACGATTGTTATCTCTTCTCGAACACGTCCTTGGCGACGAGGGCGGCCGTCATCGCGGCCGGCCAGCCGGAGTAGAAGGCGAGATGGGTGATCACTTCGCTGAGCTCGTTCTTGGTCAATCCGTTGTCGAGGGCGCGCTGCAGATGGCCGACGAGCTGCTTCTCGCGCCCGAGCGCGATCAGGGTCGCGCAAGTAATCAGGCTGCGATCGCGCTTGGACAGCCCCGGCC
>JBARIB010000774.1:0-1637 GCA_049799535.1 Allostellaceae bacterium
AGGTTGCTGGACCTTCGATGCTCGCGATGGGATGCCCCGACCGTCACCTCTTACCGCTCACCACTCCGTCAAAACGCACAAACCGTGACGCGCCCCCCTCTCCCGCGAGAGCGGGTTCGTTCTTGGGGCATGACTCGCCGTCGTTATCGCGGCAAGCGAGCGGCCGTTGTGGATCGCTGAACGAACCCGCTCGCGCGGGAGGGAGCGCACGTCGCGGTGGGGGTGTTTTCGACGAGGTGAAGCGCGGTAGCGCGTGACGGTCGCGGCGTCTGATCCCGAGCATCGAAGGTCCAGCAACCTTCAGCTCGGGAGAGGAGCCCCGATGACTTCCGATCCTTCACCTCGGCCCGTCAGCCCGCTGCGGGCGCGCATGATCGAGGATATGAGCGTGCGCGGCTTCAACTAGCACACGCGCAGCGGCTATGTGCGACACGTCCGGGCATTCGCGGCCTTCATTGGCCGGTCGCCCGACACGGCGACGGCGGAAGACCTACGTCTCTTCCAACTGCCCCAGACGCAAATCGGCATGCAGCCGCCGAGCATCAACGGCGCGGTCTCAGCCCTGCGCTTCTTCTTCACGGTGACGCTCGACCGACTCGATCGGCGAGCAAGGCCCAAGCGGAGCAGAATCATTGCCGGTCCAGGCCGACAGCCGCGCTCGCAAAAGCTACGCGCCTCTTCGGTTGTCAGCGTCCGCACGGGATAAGTTCCGCGCACATGTGACTAATCTTGACTGATACGATATCGTATCAGCGGCGAAGCCCGGACACAATACGGCACCGTATCACAATTCAGTGAGGGACCGGTGAAAGACGAAAATGCATCTCAGGATTGGGTTGCGGCCGGGCTCGCGGAACTGGCAAGAGGCGGCATCGACGGTGTCCGGGTGGAGGTGCTGGCCGAGCGGCTGGGAGTCACCAAGGGCGGATTCTATCGCCGCTTCAAAGATCGCCGGACGCTGCTGGATGCGATCCTTGAAACGTGGAGAGATGGCCGCGTCGCCGCCGTCGAGCGGCAGGTCGAAGCAGGCGGCGAAACTTCGGTCGAGAGACTTAAATCGCTGATCAAGCTTTATTCCGAACGCGCCAACGCGCAGGGCATGGCGATCGAACTAGCGATACGGCAGTGGGCGCGAACTGACCCGACTGCCGCAGCGGCCGCTCAAACGGTGGACGTAGCGCGCCTGGAAACGGTTAGCTTGCTCTATCGAAATCTCGGGCTTCCAGCGCCGGATGCAGACGCCCGCGCCGTGCTTCTCTACGCATTCTTGTTCGGTCAGAGCCTGTTGTTTCTCGACAAGACCCCGCGAAAGCGAGCGGACCTCGTCGCCGCCTGCGCCAAAGCTCTAACGGAGATTGAGCGAAAATCAACAAGCTGATGCGCATTTCGCCACCACCTTGACACGCCCGCGCTCGATGCCGCCGCCGCGAGTTCCGCCAGACCGGCCTCGATCCATCTGGCAATTCCGTCGCCGTTGGTTTCCATGCCCGCTCTCTGAATTGTGATACGGCACCGTATTGCCAACCGGTGCCGCGTATGATACGCCACCGTATCGAAATGTATGCGTCCGCAAACGGGTGCTGCGAACTTTCAAGCGACAGCAAACCGGAGTTCCTGATGAACCAGCAAGACCAAAT
>JBARIB010000775.1:0-1911 GCA_049799535.1 Allostellaceae bacterium
ATATAGGCGACCATTGCGGCCTGCCGCGTCACCTCGGCGTTGAGTGCCGCCAGCCGGCTTGGTGTGCTCAAACTGAACGGTGCCGCCAGATAGGGCGCCTGCAGCAGCGGATTGTCCGGCCGCAGGCCTTCGACCAGACGCGAGTGAACCACCTGAGTATTCTCGGCCAAGGTTGCGACCAGAATGCTGATGCCGATGCTGCCGCCCAGATTGCGCACCAGGCTGCGGATTGCCGTCCCCTGGGTCAGGATGTGAGGCGGCAACGTCGACAACGCGATAATGTTCAGGGGTACCATGGTGCAGCCGAGGCCGAAACCCTGCAACAGCCCGGAAACAATCACCGGCATCATGCCCATCTGCAGTGAGAAGCAGCTCATCTGCCACATCGCCACCGCGGTCAGCAGAAAGCCGAAAAGAATGATCAGCCGGCTGTCGACCCGATTGATCAATGGGGCGACGAGGAACATTGCCGCCATTGCTCCGAAGCCGCGCGGCATGGTCACCAGCCCGGTCGTGAGCGCCGGATAGTTCATCAGGTTTTGCAGCATCGTCGGCAACAACGCGAGGGTGCCGGTCATGATCAACCCGACAGTGAACATCAGAGCGGTGCTCGCTACGAAATTCGCGCTCTTGAACAGGTCGCGATGGAGAAACGAGCTGCCTTCCGTGGTTACCGTGTGCACGGCGAACAGGTAAAAACCGAGCCCCGCGACCGTCGCTGCGATCCAGATTTCGCTCGAATGGAACCAGTCTTTTAGCTCGCCGCGGTCGAGCATCAATTGCAAGGCGCCGATCCCCAGGCTCAGCGTCAGGAACCCGGTAAAATCAAACGATTCGCGATGCACGTTGCGGGTGTGGCGGATAAAAGCCAGGATGCCTAGCGTGCATAGCATGCCGATCGGCAGGTTGATGTAGAAGACCCAACGCCAGCTGTAGTCATAGGTCAACCAGCCGCCGAGCGCCGGCCCCATGATCGGACCGAGGATCGTTCCGATGCCGAACACCGCCATCGCACGCCCGTGGCGCTCCGGCGGGTTGATCTGCAGGAGGATCGCCTGCGATAGCGGGATCAGTCCGGCTCCGGCCACGCCCTGCAACCCACGAAAGACAACGAGCTCGCCGAGGCTGGTGGCGGCGCCGCACAGCGCTGAGGCGAGCGTGAAGCCGATGACCGAGGCCAGAAAGATATATTTGATCCCGAAGCGGCCGGCGAGCCAGCCGGTCAGCGGCATCATGATCGCGGCGCAGACGATATAGGAGGTCAACGCCCAGGCGATCTGGTCGAGCGAGGCCGACAGGCTGCCTTGGATGTGCGGTAGGGCGACATTGAGGATCGTGTTGTCGACCCCCTGCATGATGTTCGCCATCATGATCGAGATCGTGATCATGCCACGGTTGGGGACCGGGGCGAACGTCTCCCCCCTCACCGCCGACGCTCCCGGGGCTGTGTCATCCCGGCAGGCAGCCCCTCACCGCTCGCGGCTTCGCTTTTCCCGGACTTAACGCGAGGATAGCAGCACAGGGTTGGCGAGAGGGCGTTTCGGGCAGTGCAGTAACGTATCCAACCGCCGCCCAGCTGTGTCACCCGCTCCAGCGGCGTAAGATCGGCTTCGGACGCGATGTGTGGCAGTGTGCAAACCGACCGGCTTACGGCGTGCTCCCCCGCATCGAGGCTGGGTGTCCCGGTAAAGCGAAGCTGCCGACCTTGGTGAGCGTATCGCCGTCGCGCCGCAGGATATCGACGTTACCCTCGACGAAGTTCCCCACGTAGAGGTATTGCCCATCGGGGCTGAACGCGATGCCTTCGGCGAGGCCGCCCACATCGGCCTGAGCCACCTTGCGCACCGTCTTCCCGTCGATCTTGAGTAGTGCCACGTAGGATTTCTCATGCCGATAGAAGGCGTTCTTGGG
>JBARIB010000776.1:0-2079 GCA_049799535.1 Allostellaceae bacterium
GGATAAGGCAAGGCCGTAGCGATCTGTCAGCATTGAGAAACCCTCACCGCCAATTTCACTCAGGTCGTCGAGTGATCGGCACCGCACTCCCTTGGACCCGCAAGGGGTGCACTACCCTTTTTTCGGCGACCAGCCATAAGCCTTGGCGCAGGCGCCGCCCATCAGCATCGCCCGCTCGCTCTCGCTGAGGCGGTCGGTCTTCAGGAAAGGCTCGACGGCCTGCTCGTAATTGACGACGACAAAGGCGCGCGTCCAGTCCGTGCCCCACAAGCAGCGCTCGAAACCCCAAGCATCGAACACCCGGGCAAGCGGGTCCCAAATGTCCGGGAAGGGATAGGGCTCCCGCGACAAGGTGCAGGCGCCGCTGACCTTGATCACCGCGTTCGGGCGCTTGGCGAGTTCCAGCACCTTCGGGAGATCGGCCCAGGGCTGCGGCGGGGCGGGCGGCACGCGCGGCTGCATGATGCCGAGATGGTCGATGATGAACCGCGTGTCGGGATGGCGATCGATCAGCGCTGTGCCGGCGTCCACGTTACCCCAGAACAGGACGTTGACCGGAAAATCGTGGTCAACGGCGGCGCGGGCGATCCGGTCGAGGCCCGGGTCGTCGGGCGCGCGGTTCGCCTCCTTCGTCAGCATGATGCGGATGCCGACCGCGCCCGGCGTCTTCTTCCAGTCGGCGATGACATCGGCCACTGCCGGGTCGTCCGGGTTTACCGGCTTGACGATAGCGAACCGGCCGGGATGGGCCTGTTGCACTTCCACTGCATAGCTGGCGTCGTATTGGTACATGGAGAAGGCGGAGATGAAGATCGCGCCGTCGACGCCGACCTTGTCCATCGCCGTCACCATCTCGTCACCGGTGACGTGATCGGGCCAGTTCGGCACGCTGTGCCAGGGTCGCTTCGGAGTGTTCGCCTCATAGACATGGACCTGGGAATCGATGATCGTCATCGGGGAAGCTCCTCTGTGCCACGCGAGATTGGCTATTACAGCAGGTTCGTGTCCAGAGGGCCCAGGCCCCGTGCGTTGCCGATGCCGGCGGTCATGAGCGGCAGCAGCTCCCGACAGCAGCGATAGTAAACTCCTCGCAACAAGCGCGACGGATGCAAGTCCCTCCGCTTACGTACCGGCGGCAGGCTGGGGCCGATCAAACGGCGGCGTTCTTCTGGTTGGCGAGCCGCACATCGCATTGAGAAGTGATGTCCGCGATGGGCATAACTCGGCGCCAGTTTGGGCGAACGGAGCGCTGTTAACGCAGCATGATCGGGAAGACTTTCCTTCAGGTGCCCATCACTCTCAGAGCTTGAGTAGGCGACGGGCATTGCCGTTCAGCAGTTTCTCGGTGTCCTCGGGGCCGAGCGGCAACGTCTTCAGCCATTCGGTGCCGGGCAGGTTTTCGGCGAACGGGTAGTCGACCGAGAACAGAATGCGATCGATACCCATCTCCATCATGCTGCACGTGAGCGCGGTATCCGAGAAGAAGCCGCTCGTCGTGATCCAGAAATGCTCGCAGAAAATCTCGCGGAACGTCTTCTCCTTCATTGTCGCGCGCAGCCCATGACTGATGCGCCACAGCAGGAACGGCAGACCCTCTCCCATATGCCCCAGAATGATCTTCAGGTTGGGGTGGGCATCGAACACGCCGCTCAGAACGAAGCGCAGCCCTTGGGTGGCGGTCTCAACCGTGAAGCCCCAGGCAGCGCGCAGGATGCCAGGATGCGATTTCACGTAATCCTGGTAATAGGCCTCGATGACCGCCGGGTGCGGCAAGGCCGGATGGATATAAATCGGCACGTCTAGTTTCGCCGCCCGCTCCCAGATCGGCCAGAAACGCTTGTCGTCGTGAAAGACGGCATTCGTCATGCCATTGACCATTGCGCCCCTGAAGCCGAGCCGGGTGACGGCACGCTCCAGCTCGTCGGCCGCAGCCCGAGGGTTGGCGGTGGGCAACACGGCAAAGGCAGAAAAACGATCTGGATGGCGCTGCACCGCCTCATATAGCCGGTCATTGGTACGGCGCGCCAAGGGCGGCCCGGCTTCGGCATCGACCGCCTGCAGCCCGGGGATCGAATGCGA
>JBARIB010000777.1:0-1585 GCA_049799535.1 Allostellaceae bacterium
CGCTTGCGATAGCTGGGGTGGTTCTCGTTCGAGAACTAAGAGAGAGATCGCGCATGGAAGATTGCCTGATGTCGGGGCGCACCAATTGCGCGCCGATCGAGACGCCGCTGCGCCGCTGATCACCGTATCGACGCAAGGGAGCTGCGGCAAAAAATCCGGGGGTAACCGGGGCCGGTGACTCGTATAACTCGTCTATGATAGATCCCTGCGCTGAACTGATGCTTCGCTAGGAGGCGCCCGGAATGGTCAGGCGTGCGATTGGCGCGATCGTTATCCTCGCCCTCGTCGGCTTTGCGGCGATCTGGTGGTTCGGTTCGAGTAAGCAGGCGCCATCCGCGGCGGCGCAAACGCCGCCACAGGCGATCCCGGTCACCGCCGGAACCGTCGCCGCTCAAGATGTGCCGATCTTCCTCAACGGGATCGGCACTGTGCAGGCTTACAACTCGGTCGCAGTCAAGAGCCGGGTCGATGGGCAGATCGTCAAGGTCGAGTTTCAGGAGGGCCAGGACGTCGAGACGGGCGATCCGCTCTTTCAAATCGACCCGCGCCCCCTCCAGGCGGCGCTCGAGCAAGCTCAAGCCTCCAAACAGAAAGACGAAGCGCAGCTGGCGGGGGCCCAGCTGGACCTTCAGCGGTACGAAAAGCTACTCGGAACCGGCTATCAAACCCGGCAAAGCTACGACAACCAAATCGCGCTGGTCGGCCAGCTGCAGGCCGCGATCAAAGGCGACGAGGCGCAGATCAATACCGCAACGCTCAACCTTAGCTATGCCGATATTCACGCGCCGATCGGCGGCCGGCTTGGCGCGCGCCTCGTGGATGTCGGCAATATGGTGCGGGCGACCGATGGAACGGCGCTCGTCACAATCGCTCAGCTGAAGCCGATCTTCGTTAGCTTCACGTTGCCTCAGGATCAGGCCCACAAGGTCCGCGAGCGCCAGGCGATCGCACCGCTGGAGGTGCAGGCTTACGGCGACGACAACAAAACGCAGCTGGCTACCGGCAAGCTTACGCTGATCGACAATACGATCGATCAGGCGACGGGCACGATCCACCTCAAGGCGACGTTCGCCAACGCCGACGAGCGGCTGTGGCCTGGCGAGTTTGTCAACGTGCGGGTGGTCCTCAACGTGCGCAAGGACATGCCGACGGTGCCGGCGCAGACGGTGCAGGAAGGTCCCAGCGGGCACTACGCCTATGTGATCAGGAAAGACGATACGGTCGAACGGCGGCCGGTCGAGGTCGTCGCCGTGCAGGGCGGTCTTGCCGTCATTGCGAAGGGGTTGTCGCCCGGCGAGAAGGTTGTCGTCGACGGCCAATACCGCCTGACGGAGGGCGCCCGGGTGCGCCCGTCATCCAAATCGGCGGGCGAAGGATGACCTTGGCTGTCGCCCCGCTCACGCTTATCGCACATTGCTTCGAGGGCTTCGGCCGATGAGCATTTCCGAACCTTTTATCCGGCGGCCGATCGCCACCTCGCTGTTGATGCTCGGTGTGCTGGTGTTCGGAATCGGCGCCTACAACCTCTTGCCGGTCGCGGCGGTGCCCAATGTCGATTTCCCGACGATCACCGTCAGCGCCAACT
>JBARIB010000778.1:0-2073 GCA_049799535.1 Allostellaceae bacterium
GGCGCGGCACATTAGTGCCGCTGGGAGGAGGAATTCTCGCCACCGATGATCCGTTACAGTTTGCCGGGTATATCGTCCGGCTGTTACAAGACAACAAATGGCGATCGGAACTGGCTGCCAAGTCTCGAGCTGCCGCGGAGAAAGAATACCAATGGGAATTGCATCTAGAGCACCTCGATCGGGCGATAGCGGAAGTGACCTCGCCCTCGCCGCGGCTTAGGAAATTCAGTCCTCTCGAAAGCACGGCCCATGAAAATGCGAATTGCAGATAACGACCTTTGACGGAAGAACGACGCACTACATCGCTCTGACCCCGATGTCGATGTACGACCTCGATGCGGGATCATCCTATCGAATATTTGATGGCCGCTGGGTTCTACTGGCTGGCGGTGTTGGCCCTCGACATTCCCATTGCCGTCGGACGAGCCACGCACTGGCCGTCTTTGCCGCCGCCGCCGTCACGCACGGCAATATGAGGTTGCCGGAGTGGCTGGAGCGGGTTTTACAACCATTGGTGATCACACTGGATTTGCACCTCGTCCACCACTCGATCGTTTACGAGGAGGCGAACGCCAATTTCGGCGCTGCGCTGTCGATCTGGGACCGGATCTTTGGGGCTTATCTGCGGCTGCCTCGCGCTCAGCAGGAGCGGTTCGTGTTCGGGGTCAGCGAGCTGCCGCGCCAGGAATGCCTGAAGCTGTCGGCTATGATGCTGACTCCGTGGAGGATTACGCGACCGGTAGCCGCCGAGTAACCAGCGAGGCGGCTAGAACGAGCGCGCGGTCGTGCCGGTGAGCACGTCTGCCTTGCGGTTGAGTGCCGCGATCAGGCCGTCGATGCCGTCGTTCTTCAGGATCGCGGCGAATTCGGAGCGGCGGGTTGCCACCTCGCTGATCGCGCCGTCGAGATAGACGTCGGAGATCAGCCAGTTCTCGCCACTGCGGCGCATCATGTAGTTGATGTTAACCGGCTCGCCATTGGCCTTGATGATCTGACTTTTCACCATGACCCCGGCGCCGTTGGGCTGCTCGCCGGTCACCTGCAATTTCTGTCCGGCATAGCTGTCGAAGCGATCGGCGTAGATCGCCGAGATGTAGGGTCCGAAGCTCTCCGTCACCTGCTGGCGCTGCGCCTCGCTCATGCCGGCCCATGACGAGCCGACCGCCAACCGCGCCATCGCCGGAATATCAAAGCTTCGGCGAATGACCGGCTCGAGCTGCGTGAAACGACCGCTCTGACCGAGCGTCCGGCCGTTCTTCATCGTGCTGAGCAACGCGTCGTAAAGACCCTGCACGGTGTCGCCGCCGCCCGCCGTCGCGGCATACGTCCCATTCGAAAGCGCCGCCGCCAGCGCGATCGTGAACACCGTGGCCCTTAGCGCTGACCTGTTGAGCGCGATCCCCTTAATCATGGCTCAATCTCCCTGGCCCGCTGGGGGCCGGACATGCCGATAAATTTAGTATTCGTCTCTGGATGTTTGCATCCCCGCGGCGTTCAAACGCATGGCTGAACTGCATCCAGCTGGTCCCGGCACGCGAGCCGGGGATCGATTTTCCGCGCCGCACATTATCCTGCATGGTTGTCTGTGGCTCATTCTAAAAAACGTCAGGTTGTTTGAATAGCCCTTTGGAGCTAATGAAATCTTTCCATCACGGCAGCGGAGGCGATAAACCGGGGGCCGATGGCATTATCAGTTCGATGTATCCGGGCGATCGGGTTCGTTGTGATCGGCGGAACACGGGCTGGTGAGGTGTGACGCTGGGGGCTTATCGGACCATCAACAAGAGGTCGGGAGGCAGCGATGGATAAAATGGACAAGAAAATTCACATCAACTTCTGGTATATCATCGCCGCAGTGCTCGGCATGCTGCTCATCCAAGATCTTTATCTGGAGAGCACCAAGCTGACGCCGATCCCGTATAGCCGCTTCGAGACCCTGCTCAACTAAGACAAGATCGACACGATCGCGATCGCCCAGAACTACATCAGCGGCACATTGAAGGAAGCGCAGCCCGACGGGCTCAAAGAATTTATCACCCTGCGCGTCGATCCCGATCTCGCCAAAGTGCTGAA
>JBARIB010000779.1:0-3204 GCA_049799535.1 Allostellaceae bacterium
ACCGGCCGGAGATCCTCGATCCGGCATTGCTGCGCGCCGGGCGGTTCGACCGCCAGATCCTGGTCGATCGGCCGGACAAACGCGGCCGCGAGCAGATCCTGGCGGTACATCTGAAAAAGGTCACAAAGCTCGCCGACGACGTGAAGCCCGAGCAGATCGCGGCGCTGACGCCCGGATTTACCGGCGCGGATCTGGCAAATCTGGTCAACGAGGCCACCTTGCTTGCCACCAGGCGCAACGCCGAGGCGGTCACGATGGACGACTTCAACAATGCGGTCGAGCGCATCGTCGCCGGACTGGAGAAGCGCAACCGGCTGCTCAATCCGCTCGAAAGGCGGGTGGTAGCGTATCACGAACTCGGCCACGCGATGGTCACACTGGCGCTGCCTGGCACCGAATCCGTCCACAAAGTCTCGATCATCCCGCGTGGCGTCGGGGCGCTCGGCTACACGATCCAGCGGCCGACCGAGGACCGCTACCTGATGACCCGCGCCGAGCTGGAAAACAAAATGGCCGGGCTGCTCGGCGGCCGCGCCTCCGAGCAGCTGGTCTTCCGCGAGATATCGACCGGCGCTGCCGACGATCTGGCGCGCGCGACCGACATCGCGCGCGCCATGGTGTTGCGGTACGGCATGAGCGAGGCGCTCGGCAATGTCACTTACGACCGTGACCGTTCGCCTTTCCTGCAGCCGAATGTGCCGACACCCTCGGAGCGCAACTACAGTGAAGAGACTGCCGAGGCCGTCGATGCGGCGGTGCGCCAGTTCGTCGACGGCGCCTTCCAGAAGGCGTTCGCCATTTTGCAGCAAAACCGCGGCTTGCTCGACCGCACGGCAGCGGCGCTGCTCGAAACCGAAACCCTGGACGAACCGGCGATAGAGCGTCTCAAAGGCGAGATCGTCACCGCCCCGATGTTGCCGGCGCACCAGCCGCAACAGCCAGCCCCGGCAGCGGCATCTTTTGACTAAACTAGAATGCCGCCCTTTTCGACGCAGCGCCTCGAAACGTCGAGCAGGCGACGGGGTGGGGCAGCGCACAGTAATGTTACCCCACCCACACAGAGCAATTTTTAAGCGAGATACAGACTATTCGGCGGCTTCCCCCACGGTGATCGCATAGGCGGTCTCGCCGTGAACCGCGTCATCGCCGATCGCCAGCTGCGCCTCACTCATGCGCAGCGGCACGAAGATCGAGATCACCTTGAGGATGATGAATGTGGCGATCGCGTTGTAGATGATGATGAACGCCGCTCCCTCGATCTGCGCCAGAAGTTGGGTTCCCGTGTCGCCGTAGAGTAGGCCGGTGACGCTGACGCCGGGCGCTTCCTTGTCGGTGCCGATGTATTCGAGCATGTCCGGGTTCGCGAGGATGCCCACGAGCAGACCTCCGGTCAGGCCGGCAATGCCGTGCGTGGAGAATACCCCCAACGTATCGTCGACCTTCATCATGAAGCTGGTCTTCTGGAATCTGTTCATCGAAAGCCACGGAATGATCCCGGCAGCGATACCGATGATGATGGCGCCCCAGCCATTGACGAAACCGGCGGCGGGAGTGATAGCCACCAAGCCCGCGATCATCCCGTTGATCGCACCGATGATCGACGGCTTCCCGTAGGCCATCTTGTCCATCAAGGTCCAGACGAGGAGGCCTACCGCGGTGGCCGTGTTGGTGTTGAGTACGGCCGCGCCCGCATCGTGATTGGCGAAATATGGATCACCGCCGTTGAAGCCGTTCCACCCGAGCCATAGGAGCCCGGCGCCGATCAAGGCGACGAGCAGGCTGTTGGGCGGGAATTGCTCGCGATCGGCCCGCAAGCGCGGCCCGACCACCGCTGCCGCGACAAACCCGGACGTGCCGGCGGCGAGATGGATGACATAGCCGCCCGAAAAGTCCTGTACGCCCAGCTGCGAGAGCCAGCCGCCGCCCCAGAGGCTGAATGCCCCGACCGTGTAGACCAGGGTCATCCACACCGGGCAGAAGATCACCCACGCCGTGAAGTTCATGCGGCCGAGCACCGAACCCCCAAGGATGATCACCGTGATCGCAGCGAATACGAACTGGAAGAAAATCAGGGTGGCCATAGGGAAGGTCAGTTCCGGCATGCCGGCGGCAGCTGCCGGTACCACTGCCTGGCCCGTGATAAAGCTCGCGGAGGTCGCCAACGCCGGTTTCCCAAGGAATGGAAACCACTGCTCGCCGAAAGCCATGTTGTAGTCGAAAAGAACCCACACGACCAATACCGAGGCGAAGGCGTAAAAGCACATGAAGGCAGAATTGATCGCCCATTTCTGCTTGACATATCCGGCGTAGAGAACCGCCAGGCCGGGAATACTTTGCAGGCCGACAAAAGTCGCGGCCGCCAATTGCCATGCATTATTGCCGGAATCGAGCCACTTGGGTGATGGTACTAGCATGAGTTATCCCCCGACTTTTCTGTTGCGACGAGCCCCACAACCAACGGTGCACGACTGCGGCGCAGAATGAGCGGACCAAGTGAGATAGCCGAGGCAAAAGCCATGCCAGTCTTCAGGCTCAAGGAAATCACCCGTGAGCCAGCTGTTTGCTCTAGAAGCCGTTTACTTTGTGGAGCGGCCGCAGGTCGATTGCACAAAATATAGGCAAACCACGATGCGCTCACGCCATTGCGGCTCGCTTTGCAAGAAGCAGCGATTTGGGCAAGGATCGGAGCAGGGCAACGTGGACGAAATGATGCTCCGAAACCGGGTCCTAGCGGCAGGAATGGCCGGCTTGTCAGCGGGTTTGCTGATTCCCTCGATGCATGGTGGCGCGCAGCAGAGCGAGACTACCGTCACCTGCACCAACCCGACGAGCGGCACATCCTGGCAGATAACAATCGATTTCGATAAGGCCACCGTCGATTCCAATCGGGCCAAGATCACCGAAGCCAAGATTTCCTGGTTCGATCCCGCGGACGGCGGCAACTACACACTCGACCGCAAATCGGGCGACCTCACGGCAAGTGTCGCATCGAGCACCGGGGGCTATTTTCGACACAGTCGCTGCCGTCTGGAGAAATCGAGGTGACGGCGTGAAGCTGCGATCGTCTAGCCGCGCTGGTGTCACTGCCCCGCTACGATCCGGGCGACTGGCGACCCCTCGGAATCGGCTTGATGGCAACGGCTGAGACCAGCGTACGGGCAAGCGTCGGATTCGCCTCGAAGACCGGGCGGCGCAAGGCCAATG
>JBARIB010000780.1:0-5870 GCA_049799535.1 Allostellaceae bacterium
GTAACTACGATCAGGCCGGCATAATTCTTCAACACATTTATGGCGCGCTCAATCCCAAGAACGATGGCGAGCTTTCCGGCAGGCTTCTTCCGTTCGATCAGCGCGAGTTCACCTTCCCAGAATCACCGGGGTCCTACAGCATGGCCGAGACAGGTTACGTTTATGTCCCAGCCTCATGCACGGCACAGGAGCCATGCCGAGTACATATTGCACTACATGGATGCAAGCAAAATTTTGATACCATCGGCGATCATTATATTAAACATGCTGGCTATAATGAATGGGCCGACACTAACCGACTAATCATCCTTTATCCGCAAACGATAGCGGGCAGCCCCGCCGATTTCGAGCCCCTGAACCCGTTCGGGTGCTGGGATTGGTGGGGTTATACAAACTTCGACTATGCCGTGAAAGCGGGGCGGCAGATCACAACCATGAAAGCCATGCTCGACCGGCTCACGAGCGCCTATGTCCCGAGCCCACCGGTGACAGCGGCTTCCGCCGCCCCTACCAATATCGTTATAAATGATGTTTCGGATACTGGTGTCGCAATCGCTTGGAGCCCGATGGCTGGCGCGAACGGCTTTACGATCTCTCGCGCGAACGGCGGCGACAGCAGCTTTGAGCCGATTGGCTCGGTCTCGGACCCGAGCTTTGCCGATATGGAGTTACATGCGGCCAGCTCTTACCGCTTCAAGGTAGCGGTCACCCTCAACGGGGGCGGCGAGGGCGCCAGCCTGCCGATCGTGACGGCCACCACACGTCCCGTGCCGCCGCGGTGCGACATGCCCGGTAGTTGCACTATCCCCTGATGCGGGCCGTTCAACCGTTCTTATCCTCGGCCGCTAGGCGTTCAAGCAAAAGCTTTGCGGCTTTGGCTTCGGCGATGCGCTTTGACGAGGCGGTGGCCTTCACACCATCGCGACCCGCAACACTCGCCGTCACGATGAAGCGCAATGCATGGTCGGGACCGGTGGTTCCAACCAGATCGTAGGCAGGGAGCGCCAACCCTCGCGCCTGCGCCCACTCCTGCAGCGCTGTCTTTGGATCACGCGGCGGGGGCCCAGCCATCTCGCCGACCAACGGCTCCCAGAACCGCCGCACAAAGGCTGCAGCAGCTTCAAACCCGCCATCGAGGTAAATTGCCGCGATCAGGGCCTCGCAGACGTCGGCCAGAATGCCGGGGTTGGACGCGGCCCCGGCGGCCGCTTCGGCACGCGAGAATACAAGGTGTGGTCCGAGCTGGATCTCTTTGGCGACCCGCGCGAGCGCCTGGCGCTGCACCAAATGCGTAAGGCGGCGGGTCAGATGCCCCTCCGGCTCGATCGGGAAGCGGCGCCATAATAGGTCCGCGACAACCAAGCCGAGGACCCGGTCGCCAAGGAATTCAAGCCGCTCGTAGCCGCGATAGTAGGGCTTGCCGCGCCGGCCGCGACTGCCCTCAGAGCCGAGCGCGCTTGGATGGGTTAGAGCTTCTTCAAGAAGTTGGCGGCGGTTGAAGGTATACCCGATAGACTGCGCCAAATCCTGCGCAGACAAGAGGCTCTCCTACAAGGCCGTCAATGTACGCCGTGAAACAGCCGACTGAAGCGAATCGCAAACGGCCATTTCCAGAATTCCCATAGGTGTGCCGAACCGTCCGTCGAGAAAAAGATGAACTGGGCCCGCCCGATCAGGTTCTCGGCAGGAACATAACCCACGGCCGACAGAACTCTGCTATCCTGCGAGTTATCGCGATTGTCGCCCATCATGAAATAATCGCCGGGCGGGACCTTGTAAACTTGAGTATTATCCAGCGGCCCATTATCGCTGATCTCGATGATGCGATGCTCCACCCCGTTGGGCAAGGTCTCGATATATTGCGCGAGCGGGAGCACGGCGCCGTTGCCTTCTTGATAGAGAAAATCCTCGATCCGCCTGCGCGGACAGGGTTTGTCGTTGATGTAGAGGAGCCCGTTTTTCATCTGAATGTGATCGCCGGGCAGGCCGATCACCCGTTTGATGTAATCGGTCGAATTGTCGCTCGGCAGTTTGAAAACTGTGACGTCGCCACGCTCGGGAGGGTGGAAGAAAATACGCCCGGAGAACAGCGGCAAACCAAAGGGCAGTGAAAACCGACTGTAGCCATAAGAGAACTTAGAGACAAACAAATAGTCGCCTACCAACAGCGTTGGCACCATCGACCCCGATGGGATATTGAACGGTTCATAGGCGACTGTACGGACGGCAAGAGCGATGAGAACGGCATAAACGACAGTCTTTACTGTCTCAACGATCCCGCCAGTCGATTTTTTCTTCGTCAGACTCGTAGGAGCAGATTTGGTTCTCATGAAATTCCTTGCGGGCCTGAGTGGCGCATGATCGAGCCAAGCCAGGATTGGTAAATTAAGAGTGCGTCCGCGGCAACAGACCCAACCCTTGCGCCGGAATGGCGGTTATGATCACGACCGCCTGCGCGATCGGCGGCTCGTCGGTCAATGTCACATCGAGACGTGCCGTCATGCCCGGCGGCGTAATCTCCGCAAGGCGCTGCAACGCTCCGCCTGTTAGCCGCATGGAGGGCTGTCCCGAGGCCAGGTTCACGACCCCCAGGTCGCGCCAGAATACGCCGCAGCGAAATCCGGTGCCGAGCGCCTTCGAGCAAGCCTCCTTGGCAGCGAACCGGCGGGCATAGCTGGCAGACCGGTTGGCGCGTCTATCACACTTGCGGCGCTCGATATCGGTAAAAATCCGGTCGAGAAAGCGGTCGCCAAAGCGCTCGATCGCCTGCTCGATACGACGAATGTCGATCATATCGCTGCCGAGGCCGAGGATCATTGATAGCTCGATGCGGCGCTCAGCCGCGGGCCCGATCGACGGAGTTGATGACCGGGGTCGCGCGCAAGGCGGCGATGATCGTGGTCAGATGCTTAACGTCGGCGACCTCGATGTCGATCATAATCTCGAAGAAATCCGATGAGCGGTTGGTGATCTTCAAATTGCTGATGTTGCCGCCCTGCTTTCCGATCACGGTCGTAAGGCTACCGAGATTTCCGGGTTCGTTGGCGATCGTGACGTTGAGCCGGCCGACATGGATGCCGTCACCTTCGGTGCTCCAGGCGACATCGAGCCACCGCTCCGGGGTCTCGGCAAAGCTCTCGAGCGTCTCGCAGTCGATCGTATGGATCGTAACGCCCTTCCCGGTGGTCACGATGCCGACGATGCGGTCGCCAGGCAGCGGGTGACAGCAACCAGCAAAATGCAATGCCATGCCAGGGATTAAGCCCCGGATGGGCACTGCCATGTCGTTGCGTTTGACGCGGCGCCGCGCTCTGTCGAGCGAAACGACCTTTGCCTTAGCTTCTTGGGGGTGCGGGAAGGCGGCATTGACAACGGCGCGGCCGGTCGCCAGACCCTGCCCGACTGCCACGTAGAGATCCTCTACGGTCGAGCAGTTGAATGTCCTAAGGACTGATTCGAGCGGTCGCTCCGAAAATTCTTGGCCTTCTTGCCGAAACGCCTTTTGCAGGATGGCCCGTCCGAGGTCGAGATATTGGGTGCGCTGTTGTGTGCGGATGAAGCGGCGGATGCGGGCGCGCGCCTTTCCCGTGACAACGAACCGCTCCCAGGTTGGCGAAGGCGTCTGTGCCTTCGAGGTGATGATTTCGACCTGGTCGCCATTTTGCAGCTGCGTGCGCAGCGGGACGAGGCGGCTGTTGATCTTGGCTCCGACACAGGTGTCACCGATCTCGGAATGCACCGCATAAGCAAAGTCGACGGCAGTCGCGCCGCGTGGCAATGCGATCAGATCGCCTTTTGGCGTGAACGCAAAGACCTGATCCTGAAACATCTCGAGCTTCGTGTGCTCGAGAAACTCCTCCGGCCCCGCAGCGTGATCGAGGATGTCGAGAAGTTCGCGCAGCCAGCGGTATTGCGGTCCTTCCGTCTTGCCGGCACCCTGTTTGTAGGTCCAGTGAGCGGCGACGCCTAACTCGGCGATCTCGTGCATATCGCGGGTGCGAATTTGCACTTCAATCCGATGCTGCTCGGGGCCGATTACCCCGGTGTGCAAAGAGCGATAATTGTTCGGCTTGGGGGTTGAGATGTAGTCTTTGAAACGCCCCGGCACCAGGTGGTAGGTCGAGTGGATAATGCCGAGCGCGTGATAGCAATCGCCGACATCGTCAACGAGGATGCGAAACGCCATTAGATCCGAGAGCTGCTCGAACGCGACGTTCTTGCGCTGCATCTTGCGCCAGATCGAATAGGCCGATTTCTCGCGGCCAAAGACCGACACGCTCGGTAAGCCGCCCTCCTCGAGCTTGCGATGCAGCTCGGCAAGGATGCGAGGTACGATGCCGGATCCTTTGTCGCGCAGAAAATCGCGCCGGGCCAGGATGCTGGCGCGGGCATCGGGATGAAGTTCCGCGAAGGCGAGGTCCTCGAGCTCGTCCTTCATGCGCTGCATGCCAAGCCGCTCCGCCAATGGCGCGTAGATGTCCATCGTCTCGCGGGCGATCCGGCGGCGCTTCTCGTCATCCTTTATGAAATGCAAGGTCTGCATGTTGTGCAGACGGTCGGCGAGTTTGACGAGCAGCACCCGGATGTCTTCCGACATCGCCAGGACGAGTTTGCGGAAGTTCTCGGCCTGTTTTGTTTGGTCGGATTGCAGCTCGATGCGCGACAGCTTGGTCACACCGTCGACGAGCCGGGCGATTTCGTGACCGAATACCCGCTCGATGTCGTCCAGGGTAGCGAGGGTGTCCTCGACCGTGTCATGCAATAGCCCAGTCACGATCGAAGAGCTGTCGAGCTTCATCTGGGCGAGGATGCCCGCAACCTCGACCGGATGGGAAAAGTACGGATCTCCAGACGCTCGCAGCTGCGTCCCATGCGCCTTCATCGAATAGACGTAGGCGCGATTGAGGGCGTCTTCGTCCGCATTTGGATCATAGGATCTGACGAGCTCGACGAGCTCGAACTGCCGCATCATGACGGGAATTTCCCGGTCGTCTTGCGACAGGTCATACCAGCTAAACGACACCGAAAGCCCAGCACGGGTCTCATATCGGTGCCGTTGACAGATCTCGGTGTGCGATCCGCCCTCAGAGCTCCTCACCGAAATCCCCGGCCGTATCGGGCTCGGGGGTGTCACCAAGATCTAAATCTTCCTCGACTTCCAGCAAGTCTTCCGCGAGCTCGTCTTCCTCGTCGAGCCGCCCGAGGTCGGCGGCAGTCTCCTCTGGCAGCGCCTCGTTGTCCTCATCTGCCGCCTGAACATCTTCGGCGTCGACATCTGTTTCAAGTTCCTCACGAATGAGGGTGCCGGCCGGCGCAGCGACGCCAAACAAAGAGGTATCGAGCTCAAGCTCGTGCGTTTCCTCGGGCTCGTCGATCTCGACATGCTTCTGCATGCCGCGCACCAGGGAGGTCTTAAGATGATCGACTGCGACCGTCTCATCCGCGATCTCGCGCAGCGCGACGACCGGGTTCTTGTCGTCATCCCGGTCGATCGAAAGCGGGGCACCAGAGGTGATTTCGCGCGCGCGTTGGGCGGCGAGCAGAACAAGCTCGAAGCGGTTCGGAACTCTTACGACACAATCTTCAACGGTGACGCGCGCCATTTCACTAGACTCTTTTGCGATCTCTGGAACTTGGGAATATATGGAGCCTGTCAAGGCCCGGCAACAGCACAGCGCTAGCGACGCTTGACCCTAGCCTCGGCCGGCATTTATATCCGTCGGAAGCCATGCCGGCCGGATGGCAGAGTGGTTATGCAGAGGACTGCAAATCCTCGTACAGCGGTTCGATTCCGCTTCCGGCCTCCAGAGGTTTGGCTTTAGCCTCAATTTTTCGCTTTTTCCCGCGCGGCGGACTGCAGTGGACCAAAC
>JBARIB010000781.1:0-1708 GCA_049799535.1 Allostellaceae bacterium
ACCCAGCCCTCGTGCTGCTGGCTGCGAATGTAAGCCTCGCAGGCCTCGCGCTGGGCTTGCAGCGAGTTGAACTCCTGCTCGAGCCCTTCCTCGGAAGATTTGCGGGTGTAGATCGCGCAGCGCTTGCGGCTCGCCTCAGCCCGCGGCATCGCCGATCTCCATCGGCTCGCCAGCGGGATCCGATATCGGCGAGGACCGGCGGCCGCCAGAGCGGTTTGCTTTTAACCCGAAGAAGAGCGGCCCCGACCACGCTGTGCCGGTGATCTCGCGCGCGATCGCCGACAGCGAGCGGTAATGCGTGGCTTGCCAGGAGAAGCCGTCATTCAGCACCAGCACCTGATGGCTTCGACCCCGCCATTCCCGCAGCAACCGCGTTCCGGGCTTCAGCCGAGGGCGCGGGCGTATCGTGACCCGTCCGGTTTGCTGCAGCTCTGAGGCGATCTGGTGCAGTTGGCGCTGCAGCTCCGGGCGGAGCCCGCCCGATGCCAGTTCCTGTATCCGGTAGGCGACAGCGCGCCTCAGCAGCTCACGGCTGAGCCGTGGCGCCGCCGCCGTCTTGTACAGCTCGCACCACATCTCGCGAAGTTGGCGAACATCGAGCACGGGGAGGCGCGCGAGCGCCTCCTTGGTGACAATGTTTTGTCGGCCCGGCATCGCCCGTCACCGCTCCCTGGCAGTCTTGACAGTAACGAGCCGGTAGACGGACCGATCATTGGCATCCTTGCTTCGCACCACCTCGCGACCGGCTTTGCGCTGGCCGGTAATGGCCGCGCGCACGGTATGCGGCAGCCAACCAAGCCGCTGCCCGATCTCCGCCACCGAAGCGCCCTCGGGTCGCTCGAGCATGCCAATCAGCTGCGCGCGCTTGGTGCTGGCTGGTGGCTCGCCACCGCTCACGCCGGTCGTCGTCAGATGGGCGCGGTCCGCTATGGGCTTCGAGCGAGACCGAGCCTGCTCCGGTTTGTCGTGAACCATCTCACTGCCATTGAGATGGGCCGTCGGAGCCGCTGCTCGCGCTCGATCGCTCCGCGCCGCAGAGCGTGACCGGGCCCGCGGAGTGCGACGTTGCGGTTCGCGCTCGCGCTTGGCGAGCGGCGTGGTCGCGTCGCCGGCATCGACCTTTACCTCTGCCTTCGACTTTGCCTGCTTACTGGTTTGCCTGATGGCCATGGCCTCGTTCTCTCCAATATCCGCACCGCGCCTGTCGCGGTGCCTGCACCACCACAAGCCCGGCGCTGGAGGCCAGGCGGGGCGGCGACCCACGGAGGAGGCCGTCAACACCGACAGCAATGCTCGCTTTGGCGGCGAAGTCGAGTGGAATGTGAACGGCACAATGACTTTTCTCAGGTGCAGCTGGTTTGAAGTGACACTGCTGTAACCGGTGCGCTGCACAGCCCGGCAGAGCTGGTCCCAGAGTGGCGGCTGCGCTACTGACTTCCAGTGTGGGAGCCTGAATTACATCGCAGCTGAGCTCTCGACACCGGAATGCGGGTCTCAGCAGGATGGGGTTGGCGACACTAGCGAGAAACGTCCGCAATCCGCGGCATTTCGGAAGAAATATGCTCATTGCGAGCTTTACTGCCCTTGACCCACAAGAGACGTGCCGCGAAGAAATTTCACCCGATCACGTCGTCGGTGGCCGCTTGCAGCGCGAGTGGCACGGTCAGGTCTAGCGCATTGGAAGCTTTCAGGTCGATGAATATGGAGG
>JBARIB010000782.1:0-7166 GCA_049799535.1 Allostellaceae bacterium
GCCCTGATCGTCGGGGCGGGTTCCGGTATCAGCGCCTCGGTGGCGCGTGGTTTGGCTGCTACGGGTCTGCGGGTCGGGCTGGCGGCGCGCAATATCGAGAAACTGGCGCCGCTCGCGACCGCGATTAATGCCGAATGCTTTGCCGTCGATGCGTCGGATCCGGCCGGGGTCGCGCGGCTGTTCGCCGAGGCGGATAGTCGGCTCGGCGAACCCGACGTCGTTCTCTACAATGCCAGTGCCCGCGCGCACGGCCCGATCGCCGAGCTCGACCCCGAGGGCGTCCGCAGTGCAATCGAGATATCGGCCTTTGGTGGCTTCCTCACGGTTCAGCAGGCTGCACGGCGCATGATTCCGCAAGGCCGCGGGGCAATATTGCTGACCGGTGCCAGCGCCAGCGTCAAAGGGTTTCCGCTCTCCGCCGCCTTCGCCATGGGCAAATTCGCGCTACGCGGTCTGGCGCAGAGCACCGCGCGCGAACTCGGTCCCAAAGGGATCCATGTCGCCCATTTCGTCATCGACGGCGGAGTGCGCAGCGACCGGCGACCGGATCCGCCAGACCGCCCCGACAGCACTCTCGATCCCGACGCGATCGCCCAGACCTATATCGAAATTCTTCGTCAACCGCGTAGCGCCTGGTCTTTGGAGGTTGAGCTTCGGCCCTGGGTCGAAACCTTCTGACGGGTGAGCATGACGACAAATGCGGCTTAGTTGAGCCGTCCGGGACGGTCCCCGATCGACAATTGTATTTCCTGAATTCAGCGGATCAGGGCAGCCCCAATTGCTGCTCGACGGGCATGCCTCCTGCGCTCATCATTGCGCCGAACTCAGGGAGGTGCTTTAGCATCATGAGCCCTTCGCGCACAGCTCAGCTTCAGGAGCTGATCCACCGCCGCGACAAGGTGCTGGCCGTGCTGCATCCGCCGACCGCAGCCCACGCGCGTATCATGGAAAAGGCTGGCTGCGAGGCCTTGTTCGTCGGCACCGGCGGAGTTGTCGGCGCCTATACTGGGCTGGCCGATGTCGGCACTGCGACAATGACCGAATGCGTCCAAATCGCCGGCTGGATCGCGGATAGTGTATCGATCCCGGTGATGATAGACGGTGACACTGGTCACGGCGGGATCATGGCGGTGCGGCGCCTCGTTCGCGAGAGCATTCGCGCTGGGCTGGCCGGCATCCGCATCGACGACCAGCCGATCGAGGGCAAGCGCAAGACGCAGAACGCCGGCATCGATGTCGTGCCGCTTGATCAGGCGATTGCGCGCTACCGCGCCGCGGTCGACATGAAAAATGAGCTCGACCCGAACTTTGTCGTCATGGCGCAATGCTATGCCCGCGACGCCACCGGTGGAACGCTGGAAGACACGATTGCGCGTATGAAGGCTTATTGCGAGCAGGCCCGGGTCGATTGGGTGCAGTTCGAGTCGCCGCATTCGGTCGAGGAGATCAAGTCGACACGGGCGGCTATCGATGGCCCGTTCTCGTTTATGCGCGGCAAGCTCGGGCGCTATCTCGACTTGGACGAGCATCTCGCGCTCGGCGTTACCATTGCCTGGTATCCCGGGTTCAGCCACGCCGTCACTTGGGCGGCGCTATGGGATTTCATGACCGATTTCCAGGCGAGGGGAACCAAGGCCTGGGATGATTTCGTCGCCAGCCGACGGGATCGACCCTACCCGACACCGGCGGTCCCGGTTGACGGCGAAGGCGACGCCAAGCAGCAGGATCTTGAACGGCGATATTTCGGCGAAAAACGGGGAGGCGGCTGATGGCGCGCGACGGTTACCGGATCTTCGATTCCGACACGCATGTCGGCCCCGATGCACGCGTCCTATCGACCTATCTGAGTGCGGCGGAAAAGGACCGCTTGGCCGCATGGGCCGAATATAAGTCGCGCGACCGCTACGGGCATATAACCTACACCAAAGGCCAGCGCCGATATCGCCGCCGCCTTGGCGAGGCCGAGCCGGATACTGCGGCGGCTGGGTACATGGCCGGCTTCACCGGCGTCAAGCGCACGCGCGATCCCTCCCCTGAGGTGGATGGTGACCCAGCGGCGCGCATCGCCGATATGGATTTCGAGGGTGTCGATGTAAATCTGACATTGCCGTCGGGGTGGTTTGGCACGTGGAGCGCCGGTGACGACATCGCGCTCGAAATGGCGATGTACCGCGCTTATCACCGCTGGATGGAGGATTACTGCCGCGCATACCCGAGCCGCCTCGGCGGCGTGATCCTCGCCGGCGCCCGCGACATCGATGGCGGCCTTGCTGAGATCAGGCGCTGGGGCAAATCGCGCTGGGCCTGGGGAATGATGGTCTATGCGCCAGTCGGAATGCCGCTCGACCACCCGGTATTGGAGCCATTTTACGCTGAGGCAGCAGCGCTCGACCTCGCCGTCGTCCTGCACACCTTTACTGTGATGCCCCCTTATGCCCCCGGCGGGCAGGACACCTGGGACAATCTGTGGCTGCAGCGCTCGGCGGCGCATCCCTGGTGCGGCATGCGCAACATGGCCTCGCTGATCGGTTGCGGTCTCATGGACCGCTATCCGAACCTGCGGATCGGCACGCTAGAGGCGGGGCATGGCTGGTTGCCGTTCTGGATGGCGCGGCTCGACGAGCACGCCGAAACAATCAAGGCGGCACTGCCGGAGCTGAAGCTTCGCCCCAGCGAGTACGTGTGCAGCGGCCGCTATTTTCAAAGCATCGAGATCCCGGAGGGTGCGCGGCTGACCAATGCAGTAGCCGACCTGATCGGCGATCACGTGTTGATGTACGCCTCGGATTATCCGCATGGCGAGAGCCATTTCCCGGAATCGGCGGGACTTGTCATCGCCTGGGACATGACGGGAGAGCGCAAGCGCAAATTGCTGTGGGACAATGCGGTGCGCTTCTACGCGCGCGCCGGGGTCGACTGAGTTCCTCCGACAGCCATTCTCATAAGGCGGACCAAGATTTACCCAGCGCAGAAAGGTGCAATTGCCTTGCGCTGGATGTCCCCATGCCGCAACGTCGTAGCGCAAAGCGAAAGGAGGCAGGATGAGCGAACAGCAGCGCGTGGCGATCGTCACCGGTGCGGCCGGCGGTATTGGCCGTGAGCTGGTGCTGGGCCTGCTCGGCAAAGGGCTCGCAGTCGCGGCGGTTGACCGCACCGCCCGGGGTCTTGCCGAACTCGCCCGGATGGCGCAGGAGCGGCAACAAGGCGCCGAGCTGATGACGATCGAGGCCGATCTTGCCAGGGACGAGGCGATCGATGAGATCGTCGCGAAGGCGCGTGGCCGTTTCGGGGTGATCGACATCCTCGTCAACAATGCCGGGGTTGGCCAAGCGACGATCCGCAGCGACAACCGGCAGCACCCGATCAAGTTTTGGGAGGTGACGCCCGAGCAGTGGAAGCTCTTTATTGCCGTCCACACCAACGCGCCGATGGCGCTGTCGCGCGCCCTCGTCCACGACATGATGCGTCAGAAATGGGGCCGCATCGTCAACATCACGACCAGCCTTGGTACAATGATCCGCGAAGGTGCGCCGACCTATGGCCCGTCGAAAGCGGCATTGGAAGCCTTCTCGGCGATTATGGCAAAGGATCTTGCCGGCACCGGCGTCACCGTCAATGTGCTGGTGCCCGGCGGGGTAACCAATACCGGCATGGTGCCGCTCGAGGCCGGTTATGACCGCGCCGAGATGATCCAGCCCGCAGTGATGTCGCTGCCGCTCAACTGGCTGGTGTCGGATGCGGCCGGCGGCGTGACCGGGCGGCGGTTTCTTGCAGTGCATTGGGATTCAAATCTTTCGCCGGAAGAAGCTGCGGCGAAAGCCGGGGCTCCCGTGGCCTGGACCGAGATCGCGACCATGCCGATAGAGCCGCCGCGGCGACGTTAAAAAGCACTGCGGAAAGGTGGAGCGCTGCCGCATCCCACGCCACTCCTGCCTTGGGCGAGAATATAGAGCGGTTGGACTTATGCGGTTACCACGCGCATGACCGGCGCCTCGTGGATCGGCAGATTGATGAAAGCCGCGAGGCTCGCCAGTGCCGCGTCGGCATACCACATCCAGGCATAGTCGCCGAAATGCGCAACGACGATTCCGCCAAGCCAAGCGCCGTAGAACGCGCCGAGTTGGTGCGCCAGCATCGTCAGCCCGATCAGGGTGGCGATGTAACGCAGCCCAAAGAGCTTGCCGACGAGCCCGGTCGTCGGGGGTATCGTGGCGAGAAAGGTCACTCCCAGCGCAGCGGCGAACACATAAAAGGTCAGCGCCGTCTTCGGAGACATCATGTAGCCGAGGATGGCGGCGGCGCGGCCGAGATAGACCCAGAACAGCAAATGTTTGAGACGACAGCGCGTGCCGAGCCAGCCGGCGCCGAGGCTGCCGAGCACATTGGCAAGACCAATGATCGCCAGTGAATTGGCTGAAATCACCGGCGAGAGACCGCACAGCCGGACTTCGCTGGGCAGATGCGTGACCAGGAAGGCGACATGAAAGCCGCAGGTAAAGAAGCCCAGAGACAATAGCCAATAATCTCGCTTTGTGGCAGCAAGCCGCAACTGCTCGACTAAAGTGAGCCCTAGGACCGAAGCCGGGAGCGCGGTTGAGCTCGCCGACGGCGCAGCAGTGGGCCGGCGCATTAGCAGAGCGAGCGGCAAGGTCAGCAGCGTGGCGGCAGCGACGCCGAGCATCGCGCCAACCCACCCGACGGTGAGGATCGCTGCCTGCACCAGAGGCGCAAAGACGAACTGGCCGAGCGAGCCACCGGCATTGATGACGCCGGCGGCCGATGAACGCCTGTCGCTCGGGAGCCGCCGCATCGTCGCCCCGATCAGGATCGACAAGCTGCCGGCGCCGGCGCCGAAGGCGCTGATGAAGCCAATAGTGGCGATCAGCGCCGCCTCGGAATGGGCAAACGGTGTTGCCGCCGTTCCAGCCGCCAGCATCAAGCCACCGACAGCAATGACGCGAGCTGCGCCAAAGCGGTCGGCGAACGCCCCGAACACCGGCTGCGCTGCGCCCCAGACGAATTGGCCGATCGCGACCGCCAGGCTGATCGAGACAATTCCCAGTCCGGTGGCGCTGTCCAATGGCGCGATAAACAGGCCGATCGTCTGACGCGTACCCATCGTCACCAGTAGGATCGCCGCCGCAGCGGCGACCACCGCCCAGGATGACCCGATCGCTGGCAAGGAGGGCCAGGTAAGCGAGCGTAGTCGCATCAATGGACTTTCTGCGGAACTGGGTGGCGCATTACAGGTCGCGTCAACGGACCGGCCGACGATCGACAAAGAGTGTCGGCGTAAATGTTTGAACGGCCTCGCCGTGCTGGTTGAGGGTTGTGACTTTGACTTTGACGACCCCCTGCTGCGGGCGCGAGCGCGACGGCCTCGTTTCAAGCACCTCGCATTCGACGTGCAACTCGTCGCCGGGGCGGACCGGCTTCAGCCACTGGAGCTCGCCACCGAGACCGAGAATGCCGCCTGCGGGCCGGAAATCGCTGGCAAGGCAGAGGCGCATCGTCAATGCGGCGGTATGCCAGCCGCTCGCCGCAAGCCCCTGGAACATTGTGTCGCGCGCGGCCATGTCGTCGAGATGGAAAGGCTGCGGGTCGAATTTTTTGGCGAACGCGACGATCTCGTCGGCATCGATTGCAAGCGACGGGGAGCCGAAATTCTGGCCGGCCGTGAAATCTTCGAAATAGAGCACCATGGGAAAGCCTCCGCTCAATTTGGCCGGCGCGATGGCCTGAACCAGGCGCCGCGGGCGATCGCGGCAGAGATCGTCACTCCATAGACGAGGAGGGCGAGCGCCAGAGCAGCGAACAGCCAGTCGAGCGAGCCGGTCAGAGCCAAGGCAATTGCCCCGCCGCCGACCGCTATCACCAGGCGAAGCAGGCTTGCCACAAGCGGCCAAAGCAGCCGGCCGGCACCTTGGGACGCGAAGTAGAGCGCCAAACCCAGTCCGAAAAACCCGTAAGCCGGCCCGACGCGGCGTAGATAGCCACTGCCGGCCGCCAGCATCGCCGGGTCGTGTCCGAACAATCCGAGCCAAGCCTGCGGCCACAGCGCCGCAGCGAGCCCGACCGCTTCGGTCAGACAAAAAGCGATCGCCGCGCCGGTTAGTGCCACCCGAAGCGCGCGCGTCCTCTGACCTGCGCCAATATTGGTCCCGACCAGCGCGACGAGTGGCGCCCCGAGGCCGAAGACCAGTGGCACCAGCAGGTATTCCAGCCGGTTGCCGGTGCCATAGCCGGCTATCGCATCGGGACCTGCTGACGCGCCGACCAGCCCCGTTGTCAGCGCCACGGTCAGGCTCGTCTGCAACGTCGTGATCGAGGCGACTGCGCCAACCCGTAAGATGTCGGCGAAGAGAGCACGGCGCAGCCTTGGCCTGACGAAGTGCACGACGCTGCCCCCGCAGGCAATGTAGAAGGCGAGCACAGCGGTCGTCAGGCAGGTGGTGGTCACAACCGCGAGGCCAGCTCCAGCCATGCCCAGTGCCGGAAACGGCCCCAGCCCAAAGATCAGGCACGGCGATAATGGAACCAGCAGCACGATTCCGGTGCACACCGCCAGTGACGGCACGAGCATGTTGCCGGTGCCGCGGATCACGCTCGCCAATGCATTCATCAGCCAGACGAGCGGCGTACCCGCGAAGACCACATTCGAATAGAGGAGCGCGGCGGCTAGCGAGGCGCCCTCGCCGCCGAGCGCGCCGTATAAGGATTTCCCGAAACCCAGCACCAGTGCGGAGCAAAGGCCCCCGATCGCCAAGTTTATGATGATAGCATGCCACACCAACGCGTTGGCGTCGGCGCGGCGGCCGCCGCCGAGCGCGCGGGCGATCGCCGAGGAGATGCCGCCGCCCATCGCGCCGGCCGACAGCATCTGCATCATCATAAAGCCGGGGAAGACCAGCGCCATACCGGCGAGTGCATCGACTCCAAGCCGCGACACCCACCAGGTTTCGATCAGCCCGGTCGAGGCCTGAGCCAACATGACCGCGATGTTGGGCCAGGCGAGCCGCAATAGCGTGCGAGCGATCGGCGCTTCGAGAAGCAGCCGGGTCCGCGCGTCGAGCGCGGGGCGGGCCGCCGCAATCGCGCGCTCCGGCGGCGCTCTTTGCACCGCGAGATCGAGGAGCATGCTATCCTTTCGACGCGGAGCCTGGATA
>JBARIB010000783.1:0-2995 GCA_049799535.1 Allostellaceae bacterium
ATTGCGACGGCAATAGTCGTTGCCGTCATCCTTTACGGCTCTCTTTACCCTTTCAAATTTCATCAGCCGATCGACGGTATCGGCCCCGTACGCCAGCTGCTGCAGAGCTGGGCGGAACCCCCGGGCCGAGGCGACTTCCTCGCCAATACCCTGCTCTATTTGCCGCTCGGCTTCTTCCTGGTTCTTGCGGTTGCGGGGAAGGCTCGCGCCGTTCCTGCAATATTGATCGCTGTCGTTTTCGGCGCGTTGCTCAGCACGTCAATGGAGCTGACGCAATATTACATCCCGGACCGAGTAACTGCGGCGGAAGACGTCTATGCAAATGTCGCCGGCACGGCGCTGGGCGCGATTGTTGGAAGCCTCGCCGGCTTCAGTTCTCCTTGGGCGTTCAGTCGGGAAATCAGCTTACAGCGGGTCCCGCTTCTATTGCTCGCAGTATGGCTCGGCTACCGGCTCTACCCTTATGTTCCCACTATCGACTTGCACAAATACTGGGAAGCCCTGAAGCCGATTGTTCTCTACCCCAGGCTGACGGCCTATGACCTGTTTCGTTACACTGCGACGTGGCTGACGCTTGCCGCCTTGGTCGAGGCGGTCGTCGGCCCGAAACGAGCTTGGCTGTTCATCCCGCTATTTATCGCGTCGGTGCTGATTGCAAAGCTGCTGATTATCGGCAAAACCTTGGCCTTGGCGGAGGTGGCTGGGGCAGGAATAGGCTTTGGCGCTTGGTCACTGCTCGCCGCAACGGGCGCACGATTCCGGCTGATTGTCATTGCCTTGCTGTTCTGCGCGTACGTCATTGCCGAGCGACTCATCCCGTTCCAGTTCGCCGCCCATCGCCGGTCATTTGGCTGGATTCCGTTTCTCAGCTTTTTGTACGGCTCCCTCGAAGTGAACATTCTGTCGTTTCTGGAAAAGACTTTTCTGTATGGCAGTCTGATTTGGCTGTTCAGCATGATCGGGTTGCGTATGCGGACCTCGACCATTCTCGTCGCAGTGACGCTGTTCGCTTCGAGCTGGGCCGAGACCTATCTCCCAAATCGATCGGCGGAAATCACGGATGCTGTGATGGCCCTGCTTATTGGCGCGATCCTTGCGACGATGCAGGGGGGAGCTAGCCGGAGTGGGGAAAACTAAGGGTCGGCTCCAGTCTCCCCGCTGCCTTCATCGAGCGAGGGCCATTTTGTTGTCGACGCCGGATTGCGGTAAGTTCGCTGTCCTTGGGTCTCCACCTCCTGGATCGGAGGTCATCGAATGGCGTTCGCTCATTCGCGGAACTCTGGGAGCGAGTAATGAGACCGCTCTTCTTACCGGTAGTGGTTATGCTCTCCATAACGGCCCGCGCGGACCCGCCGCCAAATGCCGATCCTGCACTCGCGCCGTGGTTTCGCAGCTTGCTCCAACCCGGGACGAGCATCTCATGTTGCTCAATTGCGGATTGCCGCGCTACCGAGTATCGGATCGAAAGCGATCATTACGAGGCCCTGATCGGCGAGAAGTGGATTGTCGTCCCGCCTGAGAGGATTTTGCAGCGGACCGACAATCCGACTGGCCATGCGATCGTTTGCTGGACCCCGCAGCGCGGGATAATGTGCTTTGTGCGGGCGACCGAATCGTAGGGCCGCCCTCCCGAAGGCTTAGGGTGGGTAGCCCGAGCCGCCGGGCGGGTTCGTTAAACCCGGCGTGCCGAGGCCGCCTCGTCCTGGCGGCCTGGCGGTCGGAGGGGGCGCACTGGGCGAGGGAAACGGCACGGGCTCGGCTCCGAGCAGCGGTACCCCAATCTGACCGGCGGCGGGGCCCGAACCTCCCGTTGCTGGGCGAAGCATCGCCTCGAGCTTGGGGTCGGTTAGTTTGGTGCCGTAAAACTTCTCGTAGAAATCCCTGACGTTGACGCTCAAATCTTCCTGAAATTGGTCGGGGTAGAAGAGCGCCGTAAGCCAGTACAATCCGATGATGCGGTTCACTCCGGGCGGGTCATCGATCCAGCCAAAGGGATCGGTCGGTTGCAAATAGACATGCTTGTTAGCGACCGCGCTTAGCCCTCGCCATTCGCGGCTGCGCAGCAACGTATTATAAAAGCTGCGATCCTTCGCGATGATGATGGCGGGATTCCAAGCGATAATCTGGTCGCGTGTCACCGTTGTCATCTCGGTGCCGTCGAGTCCACGCGCCACATTGATAACGCCGGCCTGGTCGATAGCCGCCATCGCTTGTGAGCCGGCAAGCCCGGTTTCGAGCCCAGCGGGCCCCCGCCCATAATAGACGAGCGGCCGCTCATCAGCGATCGCGATTAGGAGCCTTCCGCGTAATGAGTCGATCGCGGAGTCTGTATATGCCGCCAGAGCATCGCCGCGCTGCTCCGCCCCGAGCATTGCGCCGATCGTCCGCAAGGTTGCCGGGGTCGACTGGATGCTGTTGTCGAGGACGATGTACGGAACCCTGGTCTGCTGCTCGACCCAATCGGCGCGCGCTGCGGCCTCGGGCGTGACCGGGCCGGCCTCGATGATCAGATCGGGATGCATTTGCGCGACCAACTGCACCGTATCCGTCGGGTTGGGCCGGACAACAGGCCCGACCAGCGGTAAACGAGCGAATTTTGGCGGCAAATAGGCCCGCTGCCCGCGAGACAACGGCGCACTCCAACCAATGAGCTTTTCCGGAGCCAGCACAAAGACGAGCACGTCGGCGGGCGGGTTCGCCGTCATGATCCGCCCGACCCGGTCAGGCACGTTCACGTAGCGCTCCGCCGCGTCGACGAATCCACCTGCCTGAGCGGATCCAGCAAGGAGCATCAGAAAGCCCGTCGTCCAGGCGATAGCAGATCGGAGCATGCGCGGTCCCTTGATCGCGGTGGTAAAGTCAACAGCAACTACAGCCGGCAAGGCCACCCCGGCAAACCGGCCGCCACCCGCCGCGCAATAATGGCATTGATAATCGTTGCAGCGCGAATTTCGCAGCCGTCGCTTCGCGACGGAGGACATCAGCCTGCTCGATT
>JBARIB010000784.1:0-1977 GCA_049799535.1 Allostellaceae bacterium
TCGAGGCCGCCGTCTTTCGCAAGGTGCAGGAGCCGCTGACGATCGAGGCGGTCGACATCGACAAGCCGTGGGGCCGCGAGGTGCTGGTCCGCACTGCCGCGACCGGCGTGTGCCACAGTGATCTCCATGTCGTGGATGGAGTCGGGCGCTTCCCGCTCGATCGGCCGATCGTGCTTGGGCACGAAGGCGCCGGCGTGGTCGAGGCGGTCGGCTCGGACGTAACCACGGTCAAGCCCGGCGACCATGTCGTCGCTTGTCTGTCGGGCTTTTGCGGCAATTGCCCGCAATGCCTGTCCGGGCATCCGAATTTGTGCACCGGCGGGATCGTCACACGGCCGGAAACCGCGGAACCGCGCCTGTCCCAAAAGGGCCAACCGTTCCGCCAGTTCATCGGCATTTCGAGTTACGCCGAGAAGATGCTGCTGCACGAGAATTCGCTGGTGAGGATCGACCCCGAACTGCCGCTCGACCGCGCTGCATTAGTCGGCTGCGGTGTCTTGACAGGAGTCGGCGCGGCGTTGCGCAGTTCGGGGCTCGAAGCCGGTCAGACGGTCGCGGTCTTCGGGTGTGGCGGGGTGGGATTATCGATCATCCAGGGAGCGCGGATCGGCGGCGCCCGTCAGATCATTGGCGTTGACCAGTTCGAATCCAAACGCGAGATGGCGACGCGCGCCGGGGCGACCGATTTCGTCAACAGCGCCGAGGACGATCCCGTCAAAGCCGTGCGCGCCTTGACCGGCGGCACCGGCGTCGATCATGCCTTCGAGGCGGTCGGCAACGCGAAGCTGGTGCGGCAGGCGATCGAGAGCCTGGCGATCCGCGGCACCGCGACGATTGTCGGCGTGTTGCCTCCGGATGCGATGATCGAGTTCCCGTGGATGGCGATCCGCCCGGAATGCAAGGTGCAGACCTCGCGGATGGGTTCGAACCGCTTCCGCTACGACATCCCGCTCTACCTCGAATTCTACCGCCAGGGCCGCTTGAAGCTCGACGACATGGTCACCAAACGCGGCCGTCTCGGCGACATCAACGAAGCCTTCCGCGCGATGAAGGCCGGCGAAGTCGCCCGCACAGTGCTGACCTTCGATTAGAGCCGATAGCAACCAAACGCGCCGGCGTCATTGCGAGGAGCGCCTCGCGCGACGAAGCAATCCCGAACACAGAAGCGCTCAGGAGCCCGAGATTGCTTCGCTTCGCTCGCAATGACACCAAGGGGGGCGCCGGTTTGACCCGATCGAAAGCTGCGCCAGCGATCACGGGACACGCCAGCCGGCCTTGGCGGCGAAGTTCTCGAAGAAGTCGAGATCGTAGGCACGCTCCGGGGACTGCCGAACCAATTCATCGATTTGGTGCGCGTCATTGCCGACCAGGATGCGCCATTTGTCGGCCTTGACCCCGTCGATGATGATTGTCGCAGCCTCGGCCGCACTCGTCGGGGCGTCCTCGCGAAAGCGGCGCTCCCGCTCGGCTATCATTTTCCGAATGTCGTCGTCCGAGAGGCCGGCAACATCTCGGCCCATCGACGCGATGCGCGCCCGCGCTTGCGCGATCTGCCTCGCATCTATCGCGTCGGACAGGTTGCCGCTTTGAATCTTGCGCGAATTGAGCGGGATCGAGGTGCCGATATGGCCGGGCATGACGACCGAGCATTTGATGTGCGGCGCGTTGATCTTGAGATCGGTGATCAGCGCCTCGGTGAAGCCTTTCACCGCGAACTTTGCCGCCGAATAGGCGGTGTGCGGAATGCGCGGCCCGACCGACGCCCAGAAACCGTTGACGCTGCTGGTATTGACGATGTGGCCCTCTTCCGCCTTCACCAGCATCGGCAGGAAGGCGCGCGTGCAGTTGTAGACCCCGCCCCAGCAGATATTGAAGGTCCTTTCCCACTCGTCGCGGCTATGGGCGAACATGCTGCCGCCGCCGCCAATACCTGCATTGTTGAAGAGCAGATGGATCTTGTCGGTGCCGTGACGCTCG
>JBARIB010000785.1:0-2047 GCA_049799535.1 Allostellaceae bacterium
TAAGGCCATCCAGGCTGGATTTTTCCACAAAGCCGGAGAGGGCATTGCCCCATGCCAGGTAGCCTTGCAGAGACATGCGGTAGAAGGGGTTGTCTTTCCAGGCGGTATCCAGAAAGCGCTTGTCGCCACGCACAGGGGCAATTTCTGCATTGCCCGACAGCACCGAGATCAGCTCGCGGGCGAGCACGGCCTCCTGCTCCAACGCGAGCATAGGCTGCTTGACGGCCTGACCGGCGATGTTCCCTACGCTTCCGAGGATGTCCTGGGGGCGGAGCCCGATAAACGGATTGGGTCCCAGAATTCCCTCGGTGGCCTGGGCGGCGACATCCTCGGCGCCACCGGTTTCAGCCGCTTTGTCCTTATCGTTGGCCATCGGGCTTTCCTCCCTTGCAGCCTGTGCCGAGGCTCAACCGTCAATCGCCATGACAAGCGCATGGGCGATAAGGGCTGGCCTGGCTTCGCCTTCGATCTCGATGGTGTTCTCGGTCGTCAGCAGGGTCCGCCCCTCGCCCTTGTCCTCCGCGGCGAGCAGCTTGATGCGATTGCGGACGCGGGAACCGGCCTTGACGGGCGCGATGAAGCGCACGCGGTCGAGGCCGTAATTCAGCGCCTGGGTGATCCCGGCGGGCTTGACGACGACTTCGAATGTGCTTGGCGCCAGCATCGCAAGCGTCAAGTAGCCGTGAGCAATGGTGGTCCCGAGCGGGCTGTCACGTTTGGCGCGCTCGATATCGACATGAATCCACTGGTGATCCTCGGTGCATTCGGCGAACTGGTCGATGCGCTGTTGATTTATCGTGATCCAGCCGGATACCCCCAGCTCTTGCCCGACAAACGCCTTGGCGCCGGCGAGACTGAATTTCTCGTTAGGCATGACAACTCCCCTCAATCAGTCAGCTGAACCGCGAAAAGTCGGCTGCCCTTTTTTCGAGGAATGCGCTCGCTGCCTCTTGAAACTCCGGAGCCTTGAGCCGCTCCACAAAAATGTCGGCCTCTTGCTCGATCCGAACGGCGACCCCGCCGCGGTCGTCTTTCAGAAGTTGCTTCGTTAGCCAAACTGCCGACGGCGGCAAGGAACCGACCCGCGTCACCAATTCGATCGCAACCTCGATTAGCTTGTCATCTTCGACGACACGGTTGACGAGGCCCCATCGCAATGCCGTCTCCGCATCGATCGGCTCGCCGAGAAGCAGCAGCTCGGCGGCACGCCGGTGGCCGATCGCCCGCGGCAGCAGAAGGGTGCTGGCGGCCTCCGGCACAAGGCCGAGCGTGACGAAAGGGAGCGACAGCCGCGCGCTGCGCGCAGCGATGACAATGTCGCAATGCAGCAGCATCGTCGTCCCAACGCCGACCGCGGAACCGTGCACTGCGGCGACGAGCACCTTCTCCGCTGTCGAGATCGCGCGCAAAAACCGGAAGCCTGGGCTGTCCATGCCGGTCGGGGGATCGGCAACAAAGTCGTTCAGGTCGTTTCCGGCACAGAAAGCGTCACCCGCGCCGCTGAAGAGGACAGCCCTTATCGTCTCATCGGCTTCGGCCTCGACGATGGCTTCGGCCATCGCATCGTACATGGACCGGGTGATGGCATTGCGCTTACTTGCGCGATCGAGCCGGATGTGCACGGCACGGCCGATCCGGCTGACAGTGATTTCTTGTGACATTAGCCCTGCTCACCCAAAAGCCTTCATTCCCGGCAGCGTCTCGGTAAAAAAATCGGTGATCAGCGGCGCGCCCGGCTGCATGTCGTACTTGCCGAAGTCGCGAACCCCAGCTCCCAGCAACACCTCATCATCAAGGAAAAACCTGCCACTCCATTGCCGGGCCGGCAGGTTTAGGATCGCGTGGGCGGCGTCCGCGACGATCTCGGGCTTGCGCGCCCCCGACATCACCTCCTCGCCGCCGAGCTCGTAGAGCACGGCCGCGGTTGCGATGGCCGTGCGGGGCCAGAGCGAGTTCACGGCGATCCCGTGTTCGGCGAATTCCGCGGCCAGCGCCAGGGTGAAGAGGCTCATCGTGTATTTGGCGATGCTGTATGGCGGATGCGGCG
>JBARIB010000786.1:0-1984 GCA_049799535.1 Allostellaceae bacterium
ATCGGCGCCCGGCTCTAGCCGGACGGTCATGGAACTTGCTTAGGGACGGTGGAATGGCGAGCAAAGCGGCAAATACGGCAGAAGTCACTGAGACTCGCGAGGAGGCGGCGGAAGCGCCATTGCTCGATAGTGTCGCGGCGGCGATCAAGAGAATGCTGGCGCGGGGCAAGGAGCGGGGCTATGTGACCTATGACGAACTGAACGCTGCATTGCCGGCAGACCAGGTGTCCTCGGAGCAGATCGAGGACACGATGACGATGCTCTCTGAACTCGGCGTCAACGTGATCGAGAACGAGGAGAGCGAAGAGCCGGCGGCCACCGAGGCCGATGAGGGCGACGGCGAAATCCGCGGTAATTTGGACGACGACGATATTGGGCGGACCGATGATCCCGTCCGCATGTATCTGCGCGAGATGGGATCGGTCGAGTTGCTGTCTCGTGAAGGCGAGATCGCTATCGCCAAGCGCATCGAAGCCGGCCGCGAAATGATGATTGGCGGCATCTGTGAGAACCCGATGACGATGCGCGCGATCATCGGGTGGCGCGACGCCCTCAATGAAGAGAAGATGCTGCTGCGCGACATCATCGATCTCGACGCCACTTACGGCAGCGGTGGCTTCGAGACGGTCCCGGCCGAGGTGGTGCCGCCGGCCTCGGTCCCCGCTGACGCCGAAAATACGGGTGAAGCGGTAGACGGTGCAGCAGCTCCGAATGGAGCCGAGGCGGCCGAAGTCGGAGATAGCGAAGAGGCCGCTAGCGAGCTTGCCGAAATCGAGAGCGAGCTCGCGGTCGAGGAGGCCGAGATCGAGGAAAGCTCGATTTCGCTCGCCGCGATGGAGGCGCAGCTTAAGCCAAGCGCGTTGGCGACCTTCGACGCGATCGCCGAAACATACAAGAAGCTGCACCGGGTTCAGGATCAGCGGATCCACGCCCTGCAAAAAGGCGAGCCGCTGCCGCGCGTCACCGAGCGGCGCTATGAGAAGCTGAAGGCGGAAATTATCGAGAACGTCAAGCGCGTGCGTCTCAACAACATGCGCATCGAGTACCTCGTCGAGCAGCTTTACGAAGTCAACCGCAGGCTCGTCGCTGACGAAGGTAGGTTGTTACGGTTGGCGGAGAGTGCCGGGATCAAGCGCGCCGAGTTTCTGCAGCAATATTTTGGCAACGAGCTTGCCGGCGATTGGCTGGAGCGAGTGCAGTTGTTGCCCGGCCGTGGCTGGGCGAAGCTAGTCGAGAGGCACGCGCCCGACGCTGCCAGGTTGCGAAGCAACATCGCCCGCATTGCTGCTGACACTAAGCTCCCAATCGGGGAGTTCCGCCGGATCGTCCAGACGGTGCAGCGTGGTGAGCGCGAGGCGAGCCGGGCGAAGAAGGAGATGGTCGAGGCTAATCTGCGGCTCGTTATTTCAATTGCAAAGAAATACACGAATCGTGGCTTGCAGTTCCTCGATCTGATCCAGGAGGGCAATATCGGACTGATGAAAGCGGTGGATAAATTCGAGTACCGCCGAGGCTACAAATTCTCGACCTACGCGACATGGTGGATCCGTCAGGCGATCACCCGTTCGATAGCCGACCAAGCGCGCACGATCCGCATTCCGGTGCATATGATCGAAACGATCAACAAGCTGGTTCGCACCTCGCGGCAGATGCTGCACGAGATCGGTCGCGAACCGACCCCTGAAGAGCTCGCCGAAAAGCTTATTATGCCCCTCGAAAAGGTGCGCAAAGTCTTGAAGATTGCAAAGGAGCCGATCAGCCTCGAGACCCCGATCGGCGACGAAGAGGACTCTCATCTCGGCGATTTCATCGAGGACAAGAACGCCGTATTGCCGCTGGATGCCGCGATCCAGGCCAATCTCCGCGAAACGACGACACGGGTTTTGGCCTCGCTGACGGCGCGCGAGGAGCGGGTACTGCGAATGCGCTTCGGCATCGGCATGAATACCGATCACACCCTCGAAGAGGTCGGCCAGCAATTCTC
>JBARIB010000787.1:0-4543 GCA_049799535.1 Allostellaceae bacterium
CGGCGAAGGGGGGCAATCGAGCCAGTTCGGCGGCCGAAGCGGCCGCCGCCGGTGACATCGTGGTCACGATGCTGCCGGCCGGTCCGCAAGTGCGATCGGTTTACCTCGAAACTGGCGGAGTGCTCGCCAATGCCCGCAGCGGCGCTTTATTGATCGATTGCTCGACAATTGATGTCGAAACGACGCGCGCGGTCGCTGCGGCGGCGAAGGACTCCGGCTTCGACATGCTCGACGCCCCGGTGTCGGGTGGCGTTGGCGGGGCGGAGGCGGCGAGCCTGACCTTTATGGTCGGCGGCGCGGCAGAGAGCTTTGCCAGGGCGCAACCGGTATTGGCAGCGATGGGCCGGACGATCGTGCATGCTGGCCCGGTCGGCAACGGCCAGGCAGCGAAAATTTGCAACAATATGATCCTGGGTGCCACGATGATTGCGGTGTGCGAGGGCTTTGCACTCGCCGAGCGGCTGGGCGTCGAGGCGCAAACATTGTTCGACATCTGCTCCAAATCCTCCGCACAATGCTGGGCGATGACGAACTACTGCCCAGTGCCGGGCCCAGTCCCAGGCTCGCCGGCAAATCGCGACTATAAGGCGGGGTTCACGGCGGCGATGATGTTGAAGGACCTGCGGCTTGCGCAACAGGCGGCTGGCAGCACCGCAGCCGCGACGCCGCTCGGTGCGGCCGCCGCCAGCCTCTATCAATTGTTTGTCGACGAAGGCGCGGGCGGTTTCGATTTCTCCGGCATTTATCGCTTCATCCACAAGCCCGATCGTAAAATTTGAAACGATAAATTTACAAACCGACCCTACCATCCTGCCCGATAGTCGCCGCCGATCGAGGTCCGGATGAATAGCGCGTATCTTGAACTGATTTCATTAGTCGAGCGCCTGCATCGTCATTTCCTGGAAGTTGTGAAGCTCGAGCTCGAAGGACTCGGCATCCACGACATCAACAATGTCCAGGGAATGATGCTGTTCAATATCGGCGACGCGGAGATGACGGTTGGCGAGCTGACCTTGCGGGGCTGCTATCTCGGCTCGAACGTCTCCTATAACGTCAAGAAGATGGTGGAAAACGGGTACCTCGCGCAGCAGCGATCTCTGCATGACCGGCGCTCGATCCATGTTCGCCTGACCGAAAAGGGCATCAGGCTCCGCGACAAGCTCACGGCAATGCATCAGCGGCATGCGGCATTGCTGCCGCAAGCGACGCTGGCCACGGAGGATCTACAAGACACAGCGGCCACACTACGCCGCCTTGAGCGGTTTTGGATCCGAGCCGGGGACGTCATGCAACGGCCGCCGCAGTTCGCTGCCTAATTTTTTAGGTGACGCCGACGCGTTCGGCTGAGAGTGTGCGCCCAGTCGATTGCGGAGGATTGGCATGGCACCCCAGCTGTTTCCGCTCGCGCCGGGGCTGAGCGTCTCCGGCCGCCTTGATCGAGCGGACATCGAAGCGCTCGCCGAAGCCGGTGTGCGGACAATCATCAATAACCGCCCAGACGCGGAAGATCCCGGACAGCTTGCTGCCGCCGACGCGCGCGGCATCGCCGAGGCGCATGGACTCGCGTATCACCATATCCCGATTACCGCGGCAACCCTGTCGCGTACCGATGTCGATGCCTTCGCCGACATTTTGCGCAATGCGCGGTCACCGGTCGTTGCGCATTGCCGGAGCGGCACGCGCTCAGCGCTCCTGTGGGCTTTGACACGAATGCGCGATCGCGCCGAGCCGCTGTCTCTTATCGCCGCAGCCGCCCAGCACGGTATCGACATCGCCGCCCTGCCCGCCATTGCTGCACGGTTGGGTTAACCGCATAGTTCCGGCCGTGGGCCAGGTCCGACCTTGGTCGAGACGGCCCGGATATGGACAGGAGGGCACCCCGACTGCGATAAGGCGGCGTCACCCCTTGTATAGCCGCCGCTGAGGGCCAGAATCTGGCTATGCCGACGACGAACGAAATCCGCTCCGCATTCCTCGACTATTTCGCCCGCAATGGGCACGAAATCGTGCCGTCGAGCCCGCTGGTGCCGCGCAACGACCCGACATTGCTGTTCACCAATGCCGGCATGGTTCAATTCAAGAACGTCTTCACCGGCTTGGAGAAGCGGCCTTACCGGCGCGCCGCCACTGCGCAAAAATGCGTGCGTGCAGGGGGCAAGCACAATGATCTCGAAAACGTCGGCTATACGGCGCGGCATCACACCTTCTTCGAGATGCTCGGGAATTTTTCTTTTGGCGATTACTTCAAGGACCGGGCGATCGAGCTGGCCTGGAACCTGATTACACGAGAGTTCGGTCTCGCGCGCGACCGTCTGCTGGTGACCGTCTACGCCGAAGACGACCAGGCAGCGAGCTTGTGGGCGAAGATTGCCGGCTTGCCGGAGTCGAAGATCATCCGCATCGCCACTTCGGACAATTTCTGGATTATGGGTGACGTCGGACCGTGTGGCCCCTGCTCGGAGATATTCTACGACCACGGCGAGGGCATTCCCGGCGGGCCGCCAGGCAGCGCCGATGAGGACGCCGACCGCTTCGTCGAGATTTGGAACCTCGTCTTCACGCAGTTCGACCAGCTGTCCCCCGGCGTACGGGTCCCGCTGCCGCGCGCCTCGGTCGATACCGGCATGGGCCTGGAGCGCATCGCCGCGATATTGCAGGGCAAGCACGACAATTACGACATCGACCTCTTCCGGGCCCTGATCCTCGCCTCGGCCGAAGCCTCGGGTGTCGCACCGGACGGGCCGCACGCAGTTTCGCATCGAGTTATCGCCGACCACCTGCGCGCCTCGGCCTTTCTGATTGCCGATGGGGTATTGCCGAGCAAGGAGGGGCGCGGCTACGTGTTGCGCCGGATCATGCGTCGAGCGATGCGCCACGCGCATTTGCTCGGCTGTAGGGATCCACTGATATGGCGGCTGGTGCCGGCGTTGGTGCAGCAGATGGGCGCCGCCTATCCCGAATTGCTGCGCGCGCAGGCTCTGATCACCGAGACCTTGCGGTTCGAGGAAACCAACTTCAAGCAGACGCTGGACCGCGGGCTTCGCTTGCTCGAAGACGAGACGGTTCAGCTGGCCCCCGGTGCAGCCTTGCCTGGCGAGGTAGCGTTCCGGCTTTACGACACCTATGGGTTTCCGCTCGACTTGACCGAGGACGTGCTGCGCGGACAAGGCCGCAGGGTGGCGGTCGAGGGCTTCACGGCGGCAATGGAGCGGCAGCGCGAAGAAGCGCGTAAAAGCTGGATCGGTTCGGGCGAGGCAGTGACCGAGGCAGTTTGGTTTGCCTTGCGCGAGGAGGTCGGGGCCACGGAATTTCTCGGCTACGAGACCGAAATCGCCGAGGGTGTCGTGCTCGCGATCATGCGCAATGGTCAGCGTGTGAGCGAGGCTGACGCCGAAGAGGATATCGGCGTCATCCTAAATCAGACTCCGTTCTATGCGGAATCGGGCGGTCAGGTCGGCGATACCGGGATCATCTTCTCGGCGGGCGGCGGCGAGTTGGCGGTACGTGACACGGTTAAGAAGGCTGGCGACCTTCACGTTCATCTCGGCACTCTCACTCACGGAGTCTTAAAGGTCGGCGACGCCGTCGAGCTCAGGGTCGACGGCACCCGTCGGCGGCTGCTGCGCGCCAACCACTCGGTGACGCATCTGCTGCACCAGGCGCTGCGGCAACGGCTCGGCGAACATGTCACGCAAAAGGGCTCGCTGGTCGCGCCCGACCGGCTGCGCTTCGACTTCAGCCACCCGCGGCCTCTGACCCCGGAGGACATCCGCGCGATCGAGGCAGAGGTCAACCAGCGCATCCGCGCGAATTCTACCGTGCGCACGCGCCTGTTGACCCCCGACCGAGCGGTGGCCGAAGGCGCCCTGGCGCTGTTTGGCGAGAAGTATGGGGACGAGGTGCGGGTGGTCGCGATGGGCGGAGCGAACGACAATGACCGCCCGTTCTCAGTGGAGTTGTGCGGCGGCACGCATGTCGGCCGTACCGGCGATATCGGGCTGTTCAAGATCGTCGGCGAAACGGCGATTGCCTCCGGCGTGCGCCGGATCGAGGCGCTGACCGGCGCTGCGGCCGAAGCCTACCTCGCCGAAGAAGAGGGGATCTTGCGCGAGGCGGCAGCGGCGTTGCGCACGGCGCCCGCCGAGCTGCCCGCGCGGATCGTCAACCTAGTCGAGGATCGCCGGCGGCTGGAGCGCGAGCTTTCCGAGGCGCGGCGAGCATTAGCAGATGCCGGCCCCGCGACGCGATCGAGCGAAAAGCGGATCGGCGATGTCGCATTCGACGGCCGCATCGTCGATGATGTCCCGGGGCGCGAACTCAAATCGTTCGCGGACGAGTTGAAGCGGCGCATCGGCTCCGGTGTCGTCGCCGTCATCTCAAGAGCCGACGGCAAGGCGGCGATCGTCGTCGGTGTCACACCGGACCTGACAGGCCGCTTTGACGCAGTCGAGCTCGTCCGGATTGGTGCCGCAGAATTGGGCGGCAAGGGCGGCGGAGGGCGCCCCGACATGGCGCAGGCCGGCGGTCCGCAAGCCAGCAGCGC
>JBARIB010000788.1:0-1754 GCA_049799535.1 Allostellaceae bacterium
AGGCAGCCGGGCAGGATCTTGATGTGGTCCGGGTCGCGCCCGGCCGTTATCGCCCGCGTTCTGACATCGGCGTAGTACTCCTGTGCGCCGGTTAGCCCGCCGCCGCCTGGAGAAAAGATCATTTCCGCAACCTCGGCGGCGAGCTGGCGGCCGGCGTCGGAAGCGCCGGCCTGGACGATGACCGGCCAGCCCTGGATCGGCCGGGCAATATTCAAGGGCCCGCGCACCGACAGGAACTCGCCCTTGTGGTCGAGCACATGCAGCCGCTCGGGGTCGAAATAGATGCCGTTCTCGACATCGCGGATAAAGGCGTCGTCGGCCCAGCTGTCCCACAACCCGGTCACGACATCGAAGAATTCGCGGGCGCGGCGATAGCGCTCGCCATGCTCCATATGCTCGGTCAACCCGAAATTGAGCGCCGAGTCGGGGTTCGAGGTGGTGACCAGGTTCCATCCGGCGCGCCCGCCGCTGATATGATCGAGCGAGGCAAAGCGGCGGGCGACCAGGTAGGGCGGCTCGAAAGTGGTCGAGGCGGTGGCGATCAGCCCCAAATGCTCGGTCACCATCGCCAACACCGGTAGCAGCGTCAGCGGGTCGAACGAGGTCACTGTGGCGCTGCGCTTCAACGCCGCCATCGGCATGTTGAGCACGGCCAGGTGGTCGGCCATGAACCACGCATCGAATTTGCCGTGCTCCAGCTTCTGCGCAAAACGGATCAGGTGTTTGAGGTTGAAGTTGGCGTCGGGCCAAGCACCGGGATAGCGCCACCAGGCGGTGTGGATGCCGACGGGGCGCATGAAGGCGCCGAGATGCAGTTGGCGTGATGCCGTCATTGCCACCCTCAAGCCTCAGTCTATCATGGGGTCGATTGTGAATGCCGATTACGGCGGCGACAAGCAGATCGGAAGACCTCGCCGCGCAGGTGGAGCCGGGGCGAGCATTGTTCGATCATCCCGGACGTTCGGGGAATATCGGTGTAATAGTTTCCCGTTTTTGACCTCAGACAGTCGGACGTCCCAAGCGAGGCCCCGCTGGTGCTACCAAGAAAAATGGGAGGAATGATCATGGTCAGACATCGTCTCGTGCTTCCAATGTGGCTCGGTCTCTGCCTTCTTGCGGTTGCCGGCTGTGCAGCGCAGCAGACCGCGGCCACCTCCCAGCCACAAGTTGCGGCGCTTGGACCGGGTGTGGCACGGGTGTGGTTTTTCCGTCAGATGGATCCGGCGGGAGGTAATGTCTTTGCAGGAACGCCGATAGTTTACGCGAATGGCGCAGCGGTCGGCGATATCCCGCAAGGCACAGCCTTTTTTCACGATTTCCCGCCAGGAAAATACAGGTTTACGGTACAGCCCTACGGAACTCCCACTCGCGAACACGACACGCTGCAGCTCGTGCCGGGAATGCAGGCTTATGTGCAGGTCCAATGGGAACCCAACTGGGAAGCGGGGCACACGGGCGGGGGCAGCAGCTTTACTGTCGAGAGCTCGCCGCCGGAAGTGGCACAACAGTATATCCCGACGCTAAACAATTTAGGTCAACGCTGAAGCAGAAATGTCGTTACTTGAAGAGTTCCGCGCCGTCCAAATTGGCGGCGGACTGGCTGCGGCTGTCTGCGGGCGCCTTTTTGCCGATGCCGGCGCCGATGTCAGCTGCATCGATCCGGACAATTCGACACAGCTCGCGGCATACCTCAATCACGACAAGCCTATAGTATCTGCACCAGCCGGGCTCGCGACGGCTGACTTGCTCATCTG
>JBARIB010000789.1:0-9502 GCA_049799535.1 Allostellaceae bacterium
CGGGCAAGCCCCACCCGCACCCGCTCCGCAGCAAACGGCGTGTGCAGCCGGGCGACATCGGCGATCCGCTGGAATGCGTCGAGGAACCCCGAAAAGCCGGGCAGCAATAAGCGCGTATCGACCCCGAGCGCTGCCAGCGCCGGCGGCAACGCAGCGGCGACATCGCCGAGCCCGCCGGACTTAACCCAGGGATAGAGCTCTGCCGTGGCGTGAAGAACGCGCAGCGGCAACCTAGTTCTTGGTTTTGTCGACCAGCCGATTCGCAGCGATCCAGGGCATCATGGCCCGCAACTTCTCGCCGACTTTCTCGATCTCATGCTCTGCAGCACGGCGGCGCAAGGCTTTGAAGCTGGGCTGGCCGGCGGCGTTCTCGAGCACCCACTCGCGCGCGAAATTGCCCGACTGGATGTCGGCCAGGATCTTTTTCATCTCGGCACGGACGTGCGCGTCTATGACCCGCGGGCCGCGCGTGTAATCGCCATATTCGGCGGTGTTCGAGACCGAGTAGCGCATATTCGCGATGCCGCCCTCATAGATCAGGTCGACGATCAGCTTCATCTCGTGACAGCACTCGAAATAGGCCATCTCCGGTGCGTAACCGGCTTCGACCAAGGTCTCGAAAGCCGTGAGGATCAGTGAGGTGATGCCGCCGCACAGCACCGATTGCTCACCGAACAGATCGGTCTCGCATTCTTCTCTGAAGCTCGTCTCGATGACGCCGGCGCGGCCGCCGCCGATTGCCGAGGCGTAGGACAGCGCAATTTCGAGCGCGTTGCCGGACGGGTTCTGCTCGACTGCAACGAGACACGGGACTCCGCCGCCGCGCAAATATTCCGAGCGCACGGTATGACCCGGTCCTTTCGGCGCAATCATGAACACATCCATGTCGGCGCGTGGCTCGACCAGCCGGAAATGGATGTTGAAACCGTGCGCAAAGGCCAATGCGCTGCCTTCCCGCATATTGGGGCGCAGCTCCTTGTTATAGAGTTCCGCCTGCAGTTCGTCCGGCGTCAGCACCATCACGATATCGGCCCATTTCGCAGCCTCTGCCGAGCTCAGCACGCGCAATCCGGCATCCTCGGCCTTTCTGACCGAGGCCGAGCCCGGCCGCAGCGCCACAACCACCTCTTTGACCCCGCTGTCGCGCAAATTATTGGCATGCGCGTGACCCTGGCTGCCATATCCGACGATCGCCACCTTCTTGGATTTGACCAGGTTCACATCCGCATCCCGGTCGTAATACACGCGCATGTCATGTCCTCCTGCGACGGGCCCGTTCCGCTGGATCTAAAAGCTCCCGGGACCGCGTGAGATCGCCGCCGCGCCGGTGCGCGACACTTCAACGAGCCCAAGCGGTTCCATGAGCGTTATGAAGGCGTTCAGCTTTTCACTCGAGCCCGTCATTTCGAAGACGAAACTCTCAGTCGTCGAATCGACGACCCGGGCTCGGAAAATATCGGCGAGCCGTAGCGACTCGATCCGCGACTCGCCTTTGCCGATGACTTTGATCAGCGCCATCTCGCGCTCGACAAACGGTCCCTCGTCGGTCAAATCGTGAATCTTGTGAACCGGCACCAGCCGCGACAGCTGTGCTTTGATCTGCTCGATGATCATCCTGGTTCCCGATGTCACGATCGTGATGCGGGAGAGGCGGTTCTGCCGGTCGACTTCGGCAACCGTCAGGCTTTCGATATTGTAGCCGCGCCCAGAGAACAGGCCGATTACCCGAGCGAGCACGCCCGGCTCGTTATCGACGAGCACGGCGATCGTATGCCGCTCGATTTCGGCCACCGGCGCCTCAGACGAGAACCATTCCCTCCTCGGAGACAGATTTCTTGGCCTCGTCCTCGGGTCCGAGCAGCATCTCATTGTGAGCGGCACCTGACGGGATCATCGGGAAGCAATTCTCGGCCGGGTCGACCGCGACGTCGAGGATGACTGCACTGTCGACTTCCAGCATCTCGCGGATCGCATCATCGAGATCCGCCGGGTCCTCAACCCGCCGCCCAACCGCGCCGAAGGCTTCCGCCAGCTTGACGAAATCGGGCAGTGCCGCGGTGTAGCTCTCGGAATAGCGGCCGCCATGCAGCAGTTCCTGCCACTGCCGCACCATGCCCATATACTGGTTGTTGATAATGAATACTTTTACCGGCAGCCGGTACTGCGCGATTGTCGACATCTCCTGAATGTTCATTAGGACCGATGCTTCACCAGCGATGTCGATAACAAGCGCCTCCGGGTGCGCAATTTGCACGCCCATGGCCGCGGGCAGGCCATATCCCATCGTGCCGAGGCCACCCGAGGTCATCCAACGCTTGGGCTCTTCAAATTTGAAGAACTGGGCGGCCCACATCTGGTGCTGGCCGACTTCGGTGGTGATGTAAACATCACGACCGCGGGTCAATGAATAGAGCCGCTCGATGGCATATTGCGGCTTGATCAGGTCGCGGCGGTTGCGGTCGTAGCGCAGGCAGTCGCGCGCTCTCCACGCCTCGATCATGCGCCACCACTCGGCGCGGGCGCTCTGATCGGCAGCGTGCAATGCCGCCGGCCCGGCAGCCAGTATCGCCGATACGGTCTCGCCGGCATCGCCGATTATAGGCAGGTCGACCCGCACATTCTTGTTGATCGAGGACGGATCGATGTCGATGTGGATCTTCTGGGAGCCGGGGGAAAACGCGTTTATCCGGCCGGTGACCCGATCGTCGAAGCGCGATCCGACCGCAATCATCAAATCGCAGTCGTGCATCGCCCAGTTTGCCTCGTAGGTCCCGTGCATACCGACCATACCGAGAAAATGCGGATCGGCAGCCGGCAATGCCCCGAGGCCCATCAAAGTCAGAGTGCACGGCGCATCGGTCAGCCGCACTAGCTGGGCAAAACGAGAGCAGGCTTCGGGACCGGAATTGATCAGCCCGCCGCCGCCATAAAACAGCGGCCGCTTTGCCTTGGCGATCATCTCTACGGCCTCGGCTATGCGGGCCGGATCGGGCCGCACCTGCGGGCGGTAGCTCTTGTGGCGCACCTTCTCAGGGGCGCAATAAACGCCAGGCGCGAATAGAACGTCTTTTGGTAGATCAACGACCACCGGTCCCGGGCGGCCGCTTTTCGCGACGTAGAAGGCCTCGTGCAATGTGCGGGCGAGCTCGTTGACGTCCTTGACGAGGTAATTGTGCTTTGTGCACGGCCGAGTGATCCCGGTCGTATCGGCCTCCTGGAATGCGTCGTTCCCGATCAGATGGGTCGGGACCTGGCCAGTCAGGCAGACGACCGGCACCGAATCCATTAGTGCATCGGTCAGGCCGGTGACCGCATTGGTCGCACCGGGACCGCTGGTCACCAACACGACGCCGACCCGGCCGGTCGAGCGAGCATAACCTTCGGCCGCATGCACGGCGCCTTGCTCGTGGCGAACCAGGATGTGCCGCAATGAGTTTTGCTTGAACAGCGCATCATAGATCGGTAGCACGGCTCCGCCGGGATAGCCGAACACGACATCGACGCCCTGGTCGACCAGGGATTTGATGACGATATCCGCTCCGCTCATCGGCTCGGCCGACATGGCAGTCTCCTTCGACAACGCACAGTGCGCATATGACTGCGCCGCCAAGAGTAGGGACCCAAGGCGGGGCGCGCACCCTAGTCAGCTATACCCGTCCGGTCAATAGAAACCGGTCAATAAAATCCCGTGAACGGCGCAGCAAACCTTGCGAATATTGTCCATCGAGGATCAGATCCGGCGTGGTTTGGTGGCTAAACCAAGTCACCTGGCGTTTGGCGTAGCGCCGCGTGGCGCGTTGTCCCGCCGCGATTGCCTCGTTAAGCGACATCTCACCCGCCAAATGGCGCAACAGCTCAGGGAGGCCCACAGCCTTCATCGCCGGCAGCTCAGGATCGAGCCGGCGCGCGGCGATAGCGGCGGCTTCGGCGAGTGCACCCGCGTCGATCATCTGCCCGAAACGGGCATTGCACGCGGCGTAGAGCGGTTCTCGCGGGGGCGCAAGCAGGATCGTAGCGAAGCGACAGGGCGGCCGGCGAGTTGATCGCCGTTGCCAGGTGGAAATAGGGGTGCCAGTTGTTCGCACCACCTCATAGGCGCGGACGAGACGCTGCTTATCTCCGGGAAAAAGTCGCCGAGCGCCGAGGGGATCCAGCTCAGCCAGACGCTCGCGAAACGCCACGCCACCCAAGCTGTGATGCAGTTCGATGGCTTCTTGCCTGATCTTCTCTGGAATGTGCGGTACCGGAGCGAGTCCTTCCTGAATTGCCCGAAGATAGAGTCCGGTCCCGCCGACCAATATGGGAACGCGACCCGCGCCGGTCGCGGCTTCGATCTCGCTGAGTGCAAGAGCTCGCCAGCTCGCGGCGGAGCCGCGCTCGGCGGCATCGAGAAAGCCGTAAAGGCGATGCGGCGCCCGCACTTCGGCCGCCGTATCGGGACGCGCCGTCAATATCCGCAGATCGCGGTAGCACTGCATGCTGTCGGCGTTGATGATCGTGCCGCCGGAGGCCTCGGCCAGCTCTGTTGCAAGCGCAGACTTGCCGCTCGCGGTCGGGCCGGCAATGACCAGCACCGGAGGCTCGCCATCACGCCTGGCGCAAGTCGGCTTGTCGCAGGAACGAGGATCGGAGTAGGAGGACGGCCCATGCAGATGGTCCTCACCCTGATCGCCGGTGCGAATGCGCGTGCGGGCTTTCCTCAGCTCGTCGAGGCGGTCGCCGGAGCTCTTGGGACGGTGTGCCAGCCGATCTGGCTGGCGCCTGGTAGAGCTTGCGATATCGCCTTTGACGCGATCAGCCCGGCGAGCGCGGAGCGTATAGCTAGAGGCGTGATCGGGCATGGAGAGGTCGATGTTCTCGCCCAGCCAATGGTCGACCGCCGCAAGCGGCTGCTCGTCGCCGATATGGAGTCGACGGTCATCGAGAATGAGATGCTCGACGAACTCGGCGATTTTCTCGGGATTCGGTCGGAGATCGCGGCAATAACCCGCCGCGCGATGAACGGTGAGATCGATTTCGTCGCCGCACTCGAAAAGCGCGTCGAGCTCCTTACCGGGATGGAAGCTCGCGTGCTCGAAGCGGCGGCGCGGCGCATTCGGCTCACCGCGGGAGCTCGGCAACTGGTCGCGACAATGCGAGCTGCCGGAGCGCTGACCGTGCTCGTTTCGGGCGGCTTTATGATGTTTGCTGAGCCGGTGGCTGCCGAACTCGGCTTTGATCGAGTGATCGCCAACCAGCTCGATCTCGTCGGCGGCCGAATCGCCGGAAGGCTGCGCCCGCCGATCATCGAGGGCGAAAGCAAGCGTGAAGCGCTCGTGGGACTGGCCGCCAAGCACGGGATTGCGCTGTCGCAAACGATGGCCGTCGGCGACGGCGCCAATGATTTGCCGATGCTCGCCGCCGCTGGCATTGGGATCGCCTTTCATGCCAAACCGTTCGTGACTGCTGCCGCTCGATGGCGGATTGAGCACGCCGATCTGACCGGCCTTCTCTACGTCCAAGGTTATCGCGACGCGGAATTCACTACTTAGCGCCGTTCTTGTCCGCCCGGCATCACCTCGTCGGGAAGAAGAACCCCGCCGCCTAGCTTTGATCGAGACGAAGGGCAATGAACCGCAAATCGCCCTGGCGTTCGACGAGCAACAAGATCGATTTGCGGCCCGACTTCTTTGCTTCATTGATCTTGCTGTTGACTTCGCCCGGGCTCTTTACCTCCTCTTGCGCGGCTTCCATGATCAGGTCGCCTGGTCGCAACCCCTTGGCGGCTGCGGGGCTGTCCTTGGCGACATCGACCACGACGACACCTTTGGAATCGTCCGCCAGAGAGAATTTCTCTTTGAGGTCCGGCGTGATGCCCGACAGCGTCAGACCCAAAGTTTTGACGACACCGGCTTCTGCTTTATTGCTCTTATTCGGCGCATCCTGGTTGTTCGCCTGTTGCTGCTCACTCTCGTCGAGCCTGGCGACCGTCACTTGAACCGTGCTTTCCCCCCGCTTCCTCCACAGGAGCACCGGGACGGTTTTGCCGACTGGCGTTTCGGCAACCAGCCGCGGCAGCTTTCGCATGTCGGTCACTTCGCGGCCGTCAAAACTAAGCACAACGTCGCCGGCTTGAATTCCGGCACTCTGAGCGGGGCCGTTGTCGCTGACGCTCGCGACCAGCGCCCCGCGGGCCTTATCGAGGCCGAGGCTCTCGGCGATCTCCTCGGTCACCCCCTGGATGCGCACACCCAGCCAACCGCGATGGACATTGTGGTCCGGCTCGTTCCGCAGTTCGGCGACGACAGCCTTGGCGAGAGTGGACGGGATCGCAAAACCAATGCCGATCGATCCGCCGGACGGCGAGTAAATTGCCGTGTTGATCCCTATTACCTGTCCGTCCATGTTAAACATCGGCCCGCCGGAATTGCCGCGGTTGATCGCCGCATCCGTTTGCAGAAAATCATCATAGGGGCCGGAATTGATGTCGCGCTGGCGCGCGGAGAGGATACCAGCGGTGACGCTGCCGCCGAGGCCGAACGGGTTGCCGATCGCCAGCACCCAATCCCCAACTCGCGCGGCGTCGCTGTCGCCCCAAGCCGCAGCTGTCAACGGCTTGTCGGTTTTGACCTTCAACAGCGCGATGTCGGTCTTGGTGTCGCGTCCGACCAATTCTGCCTTGAGGTTGGTATCGTCATGCAAAATGACGGTGATCTCGTCGGCATCCCCAATCACGTGATTGTTGGTGACGATGAGGCCGCTCGGATCGATGATGAAGCCCGAGCCCAGCGAGGTCCCCTTGCGTGGCTGCGCCTCCGGACGGCCGCTCTTGGGCATCCCATGATCGAAAAAGTCGCGAAAGAACTCCTCGAATGGAGAACCCGGAGGGAAATGAGGGATCTCGGGTCCGCCGTGCTCAGGACCGCGATCCGACTTTAAGGTCTGCGTCGTCGATACGTTGACCACCGAAGGGAGCAGCCGTTCCGCCAATTCGGCGAACCCGTCAGGTGCGGGCCTCGCGCCTGCAGGCCGCGATACCAGCGATCCCGGAGCGAGGATCAGAAAGGCTGCAAACAGGCTTGCGATGGCACGGCAGGCCAGATGCGGGGAAGGGGACGACACCAAAGTGAACTCCTTGGAGAAGGCGGATGAATGTTTCGACCGATCAGCGGCCATTATTGCCGGTTTGCACAACATTGTGCGAACAAGCCTCTGCGCTTGCGATAATACCGCCAAGTTCATCGCCGTACCAGCCAGACGAGGACAACCCCCGTGCAGGCGGCCGCTAGCCCCGCCAGCCGCAAGGTTTGCGGCGGAACGGACAGAGCGCGTGCTGCCGCGCGCTTCATGCCTTCCGGGAACAAGGCATAGAGGGCGCCCTCGATGACCAACACCAGAGCGAGCGCCGTCCACAGATCCCTCACTTTCCGGAGCCGGGCGCAGAGCTGCCGGTGTTTGGCGAGCGAGCAGGAAAGCGGCTCATTGCGAGCCGACCGTTGCTCCCGGTGCAGGAGGTTTGGATGCGGCGCCGTCCAAGTTCTCGAAATACCGGAAGAAGCCGCTGTCCGGGGTCAGCACAAAGGAGGTGGTATGGCCGTTCAGCGCGTCGCGATAGGCCTGCATTGAGCGGTAGAAGGCGAAGAAATCCTTATCCTGTCCGAAAGCAGCCGCATAAATCTTGATGCTCTGAGCATCACCGTCGCCCCGTACCCGCTGAGCGTCTCGCTGGGCTTCGGCAAGAATTACGGTGCGTTCGCGGTCGGCGTTCGCCCGCACCGTCTGCGCCGCCTCGGCGCCCTCGCCGCGGTACTGCGCCGCTTGCTGCTCGCGCTCCGACTTCATTCGGGCAAAGATCGCCTGGCTATTCTCTTCGGGCAGATCGGCGCGGCGGATGCGAACATCGATCACATTGATGCCGAACGACTTGCCTTGCGCGCTCACTTCATCGCGGATCTGGGCCATGATCGCCGAGCGTTGGTGGGACAGTAACGCCGACAGCGTCACGTTCCCGAGCACGCGCCGCAAGCTGCCGCTGACCATCGCGGCCAGCCGGGCGCGAACCGCAGCCTCTGTGCTGACGGTTTGATAGAACAGTAACGGGTCGGTGATGCGATACCGTGTGTAGGTGTCGACGACGAGCCGTTTCTGGTCCGAGACGATGACTTCCTCCGGGGGCGGCTCGAAATCGAGCAGGCGATTGTCGTAGAAAATCACATTCTCGATGAACGGGCGCTTGACCTCGAGCCCCGGGTGTCGGATCACCCGCCGCGGCTGACCGAGTTGCAGAACCAACGCCTCCTCGGTCTGGTCGACAATAAACAGTGAACTCATCGCGAAAACGCCGGCGACGACTAGGACGACCGCTACGATGAGAAGGATTCGACGATTCATGATCCCCTCCTCGTCAACGGCGCACAGGCGGCACGGCAAGGCTTGGCGGCTGGCCCGCGCCTGGAGACGCCCCACTCGGGGCAGAGCCACTCGCCGGGGGCGACGCGCTGGCGGTTCCAGGTGGGTTGCCGAGCGCGGGCAATGGCAGGTAGGGAAGAACGCCGTTCCCGCCCTGAGCCGATTTGTCGATGATCACTTTGTTACTGTTCTTCAGGATCTCTTCCATCGTCTCGAGATAGAGCCGCTGCAGCGTCACATCTTGTGCCACTTTGAAAGCGTTATAGACCGAGGTGAACCGGTCGGCGTCGCCCTGTGAGCGGGCCACGATCTCCTGCTGGTACGCCGCCGCCTCCTGCTTGATTCGCACTGCGTCGCCGCGCGCCCGCGGGATGATGTCGTTGCGGTACGCCTCCGCCTCGTTGCGCAGCCGCTCGCGATCGGCAAGAGCACGCTGGACGTCGCGGAAAGCGTCAATGACAGGAGCCGGCGGATCAACCTTCAGCAACTGCATCTGCGTGACTTCAATGCCGGCGCCGTAGGTGTCGAGAATCCCTTGGAGCAGGCCCTGCGTATCGGTTTCGATTTTGCCGCGCCCCTCCGACAGCGCCTGCGCGATCGGAGTTTCGCCGACCACCTCGCGCATCGCGCTCTCGGCAGCCGATTTCACGGTCGCTTCGGGTGCCCGAATATTGAACAAGTAGGCTTGCGCGTCTTTGATAACCCAAAAGACCGTAAAGTTGATGTCGACAATGTTCTCATCCCCAGTCAGCATCAGCGCTTCTTCGGGGACTTGACGCGTGACCTGGGCGCGGGTCGGGCCCTCGGCGTTTCGATAGCCGATCTCGGTCCGGTTGACGCGGGTGACGCTGGGCCGCAGCACTGTCTCGATCGGGTTCGGCAGGTGGTAATTCAACCCCGGCTGCGTGGTCCGGTTATAGGCGCCGAAGCGCAGCACGACCCCGACCTCGTCTGGCAGAACGCGGTAGAAGCCGCTCGCCAGCCAAATCACGAGGATCGCGATCAGGACGATGGCGACGCCGGTGCCCGTGCCGAAGCCGCCCGGCAATATGCGGCGAAAGCGGTCCTGGCTGCGGCGCAGCAGTTCTTCGAAATCGGGAGGTTGCGGCCCCCG